>NZ_JAHBDE010000001.1:0-210457 GCF_019956175.1 Pseudomonas sp. BF-R-30
TACCGGCCCTGGTGGACAACCTGGGCAACATCGTCGAAGGCGAGGCCGAGGGCAACCTGGTGATTCTCGATTCGTGGCCAGGCCAGGCGCGTACGCTGTTTGGCGACCATGACCGCTTCGTCGACACTTACTTCAAGACCTTCCGTGGCATGTACTTCACCGGTGACGGCGCCCGTCGCGATGCCGATGGTTACTACTGGATCACCGGTCGCGTGGACGACGTGCTCAACGTGTCCGGCCACCGCATGGGCACCGCCGAGATCGAAAGCGCGATGGTCGCGCACCCGAAAGTCGCCGAAGCGGCGGTGGTCGGTGTGCCGCACGACATCAAGGGGCAGGGCATTTATGTCTACGTCACCCTTAAGAACGGTGAGGAGCCGAACGAGCAGCTGCGCCTGGAGCTGAAAAACTGGGTGCGCAAGGAGATCGGTCCGATAGCTTCACCGGATGTGATCCAGTGGGCGCCGGGGCTGCCGAAGACTCGTTCGGGCAAGATCATGCGCCGGATTCTGCGCAAGATTGCGACTGCTGAGTACGAGGGGTTGGGCGATATTTCGACCCTGGCCGATCCGGGTGTGGTGCAGCATCTGATCGACACCCACAAAACCATGAGCGCTTCATAAACTACAAAAAAGCCATGTCGAGCATGAAGTTTCGTCCGGTCATTTACCGGGAGGAGCTTCTTTGCCGATTGCTGCCTGTCGCGAAGGGCCGCAGTCAACTGTGGACACTCAGAATGATGCGAAGAGGCGATTAACCTTTGGACGAACCAGAACGATCCAGGGGGGAGTTAAAGGCGACGTAGAAATGATCTGACAATCGATTTCGTAACATCGCTTGTGTCTGAGTCATGAAACGTGTTCAGAGAATGCCAAATGCACTCGATGATCTCGTTTTGAGGCGTAGCGTTTTCGGCATCTGGGACAGAGGCTTCAAAAACATGGTGGCGTGTGTTGCCTGCATCGAAGTCAAAAATGTACAGGAGCTGATCAACATGCAATTTGCCTGCTCTTGGCTAAAAAGCCGAAATAAGCACCAGATTGCGGTGTGTGAAGACGCAATGAACCGAAAGTTCGAGAAACACACAAATCTATCGCATACCCATTCGCTGGAGCGTTGCACAAGCAACGAACCGGTTACCGAATTTCTTGACGACCATAGAGCGTTGGAACCACCTGATCCCACCCCGAACTCAGCAGTGAAACGATGCATCGCCGATGGTAGTGTGGGGTTTCCCCATGTGAGAGTAGGTCATCGTCAAGCTTAAATTCCGAAACCCCTATCTGCGCATACAGGTAGGGGGGTGTTTGTCCTCGAAAAAGTATCCGGAGACTGGTACGGAGTACCCGCTGGGTTTGCGCTAGCTGTTGATTGCTCCTTGCCCGTCTTTCCATTGAAAATCACGGGCCCTTATCAGCATGGAGAGATTATGCGACTGTATTATCGTGATCTTCTTCTTGGGAGTGGAGTATTAGGCGGATCACAGGTGGCGATCCGCGAGAATGCTTACTCTGGCATTGTCCAGGATTGTAGCTTGTAGCCCTCCTGGCTCAACTCGGCTCGCACCTCTTCCAGCAGGCTTTCCAGCTGCGCCGGGTCGGAATAGGCACTGCTTGGAATCTGTTTGCGACAAATACGAGTGTTGGCCCGGTCGATGACGGTCAGGCTCAGTTCGCCATTACCGTCTTGCGGAGCCCAGGCGACGCATTGAAAAGGTTCGAATGCGTGGCCGGCAATCAAAAGTGCTTCGTTGATACGGAGCGGGGTGTTCATGGGGCGTCTCTCCTTGTATCCAAACAAATGATGTGCCGTCGGGTGGGCTTGCCGGTCGGCTGTTTATTAGTAGGGAGGCGGGTCACACGTAGTAATAATTTTGTTTAAACTTTATTTCATTCACAAAAATTAACCCGCGATTGTGAAAGTTGAATGGACGGTAGTAATTCGTTAGGGAAGCTCTGAAAAAGACTCCTGGATTTGGTGAGATTGTTGGCGCTGATTGAAAACTCACACACCCTGCCGATTGAAATTTGACCCAGGGCGGAGTGCTGATTGTGCAGCAGCAATTGTGGATAAACTTAGCAGCGTGCCGATCACATGAGCCGCGGAAGACCTGCTGCATGCAGTCATGCAGCAGGGAATTTCCACAACTACAGTCAAAATAGCTGGTCTTCCTCCGTACCAACCTCGTCCTTGCGCTTACGTTTGCGTGATTTGATCTTCGTCTGTGCAATCAAACTGCTGTGCTGCGGGCGGTACGACTCGTTGTCCGTTTCCGATCAGTCCTGTTTCGGCACAATCCACAATATCTCGACGCTGCCGTCATCCAGGAAGTCGAGAGTCACGTATCAGAAAGTGTCGCGCTCTGGCCCACAGCAATCTTTCATTGTTTTACATAACTGCCTGGCGCCGGTTCCAGAGGCGGGAATTTGTCATTCCCTGTGTGCGCAACCGCCGGTTGGCGCTCGCCGGAGTGTCCCTCCAGCCAGCTGAACCAATCATTCCACCAGCTACCGGGTTGCTGCTCAGCATTCTTGAACCAGGTCTCCGGGTTTTTCGTGACCCGATTATTGGTCCAGTAATGGCGCTTCTGCTTGGCTGGTGGATTGATGACGCCGGCGATATGCCCTGAAGCTCCCAATACAAAACGCTTGGCCCCGGAGAGCAGGTTGGTGCTGGCGTAGGCGCTTTTCCAGGGCACGATGTGATCGTCATGGGTGGCGAGGATGTAAGCGGGAGCGTCAATTGCACGCAAATCCAGCTTGACCCCGCAGCATTCCAGCTCGCCTGATTTCAAATCGTTTTGCAGATAGGTGTGGCGCAGGTACCAGCAGTACATCGGGCCCGGAAGGTTGGTGCTGTCGTTATTCCAGTACAGCAGATCAAGCGGAATCGGCTTTTGCCCCTTAAGGTATTTGTCGACGTTGTAGTTCCACCACAATTCGTTGGGGCGCAGCAGGGAGAAGGTATTGCCCATGTCCTCGCCACGAAACAGACCGATGGGACCATTTATGCCGCCGATTGTGCGCTCGCGGTAGGCCACCAGTTCTTCGTCGACGAAGACGTCGATGGGGCCGGTATCGAGGTAATCAAGGAACGTGGTGAACAGGCTCACGCTGGCGATCTCTCTGTCGCCACGTGCAGCCAGTACGGCCAGTGCAGTGCTCAACAGGGTGCCGCCGATGCAGAAACCCACGCAATTGAGTCGCTGCTGGCCACTGATCTTGCGGGTCACTTGCAGGGCGTCGATCACCCCGTGCTCAATCAGGTCATCCCAGGTGGTGCCAGCGTGTTCCTGGTCAAAGTTGCGCCAGGACATCAGGAATACGGGATGTCCCTTTTCCAGCAGGTGGCGGACCATCGAGTTGTCCGGACGCAGATCAAGGATGTAGTACTTGTTGATCGAAGGTGGTACGACGAATACCGGGTGCCGGTACTGGGTTTCGCTTTGCGGGTAGTACTGAATCAGCTGGAACAGGTGATTCTCGAAGACGATTTCGCCAGGGGTGCTGGCCAGATCGACGCCAACCTTGAAGGCGTCTCTATCACACTGACGCATTTTGCCTTCGTTCATGTCGCTGACCAGATGCTGCATACCTGTGAGCAGGCTGGCACCTTGAGTCTCGACCACACGCTGGAGCGCGTCAGGGTTACTGACCAGAAAATTGCTCGGCGCACTGACGGCAATGGCTTGCTCGACCAGATAGCGCAGGCGTTGGCGCGGTTTCTTTTCGTCGATCAGCAGTTTGTCGAGCAGTTTCAGGAGAAAGCTGGAGTTGAGCAGGTAAAACGCAGCGAGGGAGCCGAAAAGTGGATCACTCCAGTTGCCGCTGGCAAAGCGTCGATCATCGAAACTGAAGGCTTGGCCGGTCAGCAGTTTTTGGCCAAGTTGGCCCCATTCAACCTGGTAGTCCGCTTGCAGGCTGTCCAGGGTTTCGCGAGGCAGATCGAACCAGCTGCCGTGCTCATGCCCGGAAAACCAGGGATTAGTGCTGACCCACAGGCGCAATTGTTGCACTGCAAAGGAGGCGATGAACGGAACCTGTCCTGACCAATAGGTTTGGAATGTATGCGCGTTGTTGTCCATAAAGATCCTTGCCCATACCGATGAGCCGGGCAGAAAAAAGCCGCGCTATGCCGGATTCCGGCGTAGCGACGGCAGGGATGCGGGCAACGTTGTCTGATGCCAGCCTGATGCGCGGAGCAAGGGTCCCAAGTCCGCGCATTGGCTAATCGGATGACGTTGGTTAGCGCTCGATAGCCAGGCCGACGCCTTGTCCGCCTCCGATACACAAGGTGGCCAGCCCTTTCTTGCCATCGCGACGGATCAGTTCGTGCACCAGCGACACCAGAATCCGTGCCCCCGACGCGCCGATCGGATGGCCAAGGGCGATCGCGCCGCCGTTGACGTTGACTTTACTGGTGTCCCAGCCCATCTCTTTGCCAACCGCCAGCGCCTGGGCGGCGAAGGCTTCGTTGGCTTCGATCAGGTCCAGGTCCTCGACGTTCCAGCCGGCCTTTTGCAGGGTCAGGCGTGTAGCCGGGACCGGGCCAATGCCCATGATCGACGGGTCCACACCGGCGCTGGCATAGGCTTTGATCCGTGCCAGTACCGGAAGGCCCAGCGCTTGTGCTTTAGCGGCGCTGGCCAGCAACAGCACGGCAGCACCATCGTTGAGGGTCGAAGCGTTGCCGGCGGTCACGCTGCCGTCTTTCTGGAATGCCGGTTTGAGTTTCGCCAAGGCTTGCGCGGTACTGTCGACACGCGGCTGTTCGTCGGTGTCGAAGGCCAGGGGTTCACCCTTGCGTTGAGGGATCAGGATCGGCGTGATTTCGCTCTGGAAGCGCCCGCCCTCAATGGCGGCGGCGGCCTTCTGTTGCGAGGCGGCAGCGAAGGCATCCTGTGCTTCACGAGAGATCTCGTACTTCTGCGCCAGATTCTCGGCGGTGATACCCATGTGGTAGTCGTTGAAGGCGTCCCACAGGCCATCCTGGATCATGCTGTCTTGCAGTTGCGCATGGCCCATACGCAGACCGGTACGTGCCTTGGGCAGAACATAGGGAGCCAGACTCATATTTTCCTGACCGCCAGCGATCACCAGTTCCGCGTCGCCGCAACGGATTGCCTGGACGGCGAGATGGACCGCCTTGAGACCGGAGCCGCAGACCTTGTTCAAGGTCAGGGCAGGTGTGGTGTTTGGCAAGCCGGCCTTGATCGCTGTCTGGCGTGCCGGGTTTTGTCCAGCGCCGGCAGTGAGTACCTGGCCCAGAATCACTTCATCAATCTGAGCAGCATCGAGACCCGTCTGCTCCAGCAAGTTGCGAATCACTGCGGCACCCAGCTCGGTCGCGGGAATTGCAGACAAAGAACCCTGGAAACTGCCAATGGCGGTACGAGTAGCGGCAACGATTACGACTTCGTTCATGCGTGACCTCAAGGAAAAGACAAAATTCGTCGAGCAAACCAGGGCATTCAGGCCCTGGTCAGGGTTACTGCATGTTCATGCCGCCGTTTACCGAGAAGTCGGCACCGGTGCTGTAGGCGGACTCATCGGATGCCAGCCAGGCCACGATCGAGGCGATCTCTTCCGGTAGGCCAAGGCGACCAACCGGTATTCCCGCGATCATGCCTTCGAGAATGTCCGGGCGAATGGCCCCGGTCATGGCGGTCTGGATGTAGCCTGGAGATACGGTATTGACGGTCACGCCCTTGCCGGAGACTTCCCGGGCGAGTGCCATGGTGAAGCCATGGATGCCTGCCTTGGCGGCGGAGTAGTTGGTCTGACCGAACTGCCCACGTTGACCGTTGATGGAGGAGATATTAATGATCCGCCCCCAGCCTTTGGACAACATGCCTTCAATGACCTGCTTGGTGGTGTTGAACAAGCCCGTCAGGTTGGTCCCGATCACGCTGTTCCAGTCTTCCGGGGTGAGCTTGCGAAACGACGCGTCACGAGTGATGCCGGCGTTGTTGACCAGCACATCGATCGGGCCGAATTGTTCACGAGCCATCTCGAAAGCCTTGCGGGTCGTCTCCCAATCGGTGACGTCACCATAGATGAACTCGAACTCATAACCCGCCTCACGCTGGCTGGCAGCCCAGTCGTTCTTGCGGCTGGAATCAGAGCTGCAGCCGACGATTACCTTGAAGCCTTCCTTGTATAGACGTTGGCTGATTGCCGTACCGATACCGCCCATACCACCCGTTACCAAAGCAATACGACTACGCGATTCCATACATCTACTCCGTTTTTTGCGCTGCAGGAGAGAAGATTGTTCGATATCGACGGGTCGTGCGGAAGTGTTTGAAGGTGACGATTTCCTGTCCATCGGTGCCACGCGGGTGTTCTGGCCTGATGGCAAAAAAATGAGGAGTAACCCTACTTGGATCAATTCTTAGAACTGAATGGGTAGTTAATATTCTTGAAACATTATTGAAATATGTTCAACGCATGTCAGTATCGGCTCCGGACAGGACGTTCGGTTCCACAGGTCAATGAGGACGCCATGTATAGAATGAGTTCAGGTTATGCCAGCATGCTGGCGAATACGTTTTTGGCCCAAGGACTGGACCTTGCCGGTCTGTGCCAGGAGGCGGGACTGGATGTCGAGTTCGTGAATAAACCAGGAGCATTCTGTGAGCGAAGCGTTATCTATCGTCTTTGGGACCTGGCTGCTCAGGCTTCGGATGATCTGAATATCGGTTTGAAGGCCTACGGGGAATTCCATCCCAGTAGTTTTCAGATCGTGGGCTACACCATGATGTCCAGTTCGAACCTGAAAAGGGCGCTTGAACGTCTGGTTCGTTTCAGCCCGTTGATCGGTACCGGATTCAGCCTTTTCCTTGTCCAGGAGCAACAGCATTACCGACTGGCCAGCCTCGATCATCAGCAACCTGGCTCGGTCAAACCCCGGCAATATACGGATGCAGCCTTGGCTTCGCTGCTGGGTTTCTGCCATTGGCTGGCCGGTGGCAAGTCACCGCAACCTTTGAGTGTGGAGTTCACTTATCCCGAACCCGAAGACACGTCGGAGCATCAGCGGCTTTTTGGCTGTCCGCTGAGTTTCGGGGCGGCGTATGACAGCATCCTGTTCGATGGCCAGGAGCTTCTGAGTCCTTTGAGCATGGCCAACGAGGCGTTGGCCACACTCCATGACAGTTTTGCCGTGGCTCAATTGGACCTGTTGTCCGGTGGCTCTATCATTGGCAGGATTCGCTCGCTGATTACCGAGCGCTTGAGCCTGGGGCAAGGCCAAGGGCCGTGTGATATGGAATCGATTGCGGCGGCACTGAACATCAGCAAGCGAACGCTTCAACGAGGCCTTGAGAAGGATGGCACGCAATTCAAGGACGTCCTGAACGATGTGCGCCGGCAGATGGCTGACTTCTATTTGCGCCATTCTCATTTCAACATGAAGCATGTGACTTGCCTGCTCGGCTTCCATGATCACAGCAGCTTCCATAAGGCATGCATCCGTTGGTTCGGTATGACCCCCGGTCAGTATCGAACCGACGAGTTGTCGCCTGTGGTCGAAGAAGTCGCGCCGGTTCGACCCATGAACCCCGTCGGTCTGTACAGAGATCATAAGGTCACAGGCTTCGCCGAACGGATACACCGCTAATCCCTTGTGAAGGTTTATTGAGGTTTGGGGCCTTTTGTCTTTCTGCTCGCTTTGCGCTTCGGGGCTTTAACTACGATGGCGGGAGCGGGCGTCGGTGTGATCTGCGGCGTCAGCGTTGCTGCAAGCGGAGATGGCTCCGCAGGGGTGTCCTGCTGCGGGATGACAACTGTTTCACTGGGCGGTTGGGTCAGGCTAAAGCCCGGCAGGGGGACCTCGAGCAGTGCGTGGAGTTCACGCCAGAATTCGCCTTTTGCTCCAGTTGTCGCTAGCAGTTCAGGTATCAATTGCCCAACGGCTGTCAGGACCTGTTGGCGCTCCTTTGCCTCTGGTAGCAACAAGGGCAGGGTGCGCAAGCTTTCTTGCGGGTGGGCAAAAACCAGCAGGTTCTGCAAGCGGATGGCCTCGCGCAGGGCCGTGGGCTCATTGCTGTAATCCTGGACCAGCAGATGCACCTGCTGGATCAATTTTTCGATGCTTTCCTTGCCCGCCTTGTCGCTGTCGCGGCCCAGCAAAAACAGAATCCTCACCAACGCTTCCAGGGGGCCACCATGGGGTAGCGAATCCTGCAGGCGTTCGATCAGGGCCTGGTCCTGCCGGTCGGCATGTGCCTGGAGATTTCGCGCAGGCTTGTTGCCGGTGAGGGCATTCAGTGCGCCATAAATCCCGTAAAAACACAGCTCCTGAGTGGCATCACGCGCATCACGGTACGCATTCAGGGTGTCTTGCATCTGGTTGGAGAACAGTTCCTGCCAGGCCAGCAACGGGTTGTCTTTGCATGCGGGACGACGATCACTGCTGACTTTGGATAGGCTCCCGGTTAACCACCACAGCGCCGGATTCAGGCTGCTCCATAGCAATTGCTGCTGATGGAAGGGGTGCGTCCTGCGCATCAATTCGGCAATGGGCTCGTTGACCATCGGACGCAGCCACGGACGTATGAACCCGTCGTAAAACGCGCTGTTGATTTCAGAGATGCGCTCTACCAAAGAGAATTCGCGATCGTCATCACGGGCCGGCTCGATGTCATCATGGATATCGGCGATTCGCCTTGATTCGAATTGCACTCGGTATTGCACGTTACTGCTGCCTGAAGAGGCCGGCAGATCGTCAATCAGCATTTCATACAGCCCTGCCGGCAGCGCACTGATGGCTTCGACCGCGCCCAGCAACCCCCGGTGTTCACGCCGCGCCACCTTGCCGGAGACAAAAATGCCTAAATGGCCGATGCTGGCGTGCCGAAGGTAGACGATGGTACGTCCTGCCTCATGCAAAGCGAGATCGCTGGGATAGACATCGGCGATCCAGTTCAATGCCTGCTGGGGAGGGGTGATGTTGTCGCCGTAGGAGCAGAACACCACCACCGGTACTTCGATCCGTTTCAGGTCAATACCGCTGCTCTTGCGGTCGAGCCCGCCGGACAATTGGTTGCCGATGAAAAGATCATCGACAATCATCTCGATCTCTTCGCCATTGAGCAGAGTCGGGCTGCCCCACCAGCGTTCGAAGTCGAGGAAGCGCGCAGCCTCGCTGTCGACCTGGCTGAACAACTGGTAGTACTTTCCCCAATAGGTGTTGGCCGGGTCCAGGTTTTCGAAATTGCTGACTAGCCAGCTACCGTCAAAACGGCCATTGCCCAAGTCGCTGCCCAGGCGAGCCAACCAGCCGCCACCCAGCAGGCCACCGGTATAGCGCATCGGATTGCGTCCATTGACACCGGCCCAGTATGACAGGGGGGCACCATTGATAATGATCAACCCCGGCAGTTCCGGTCGTGTTGCCGCCAGTCCCATCAAGGCCCAGCCGGCTTGGCAGTTACCGATGATGATCGGCTTGCTGTTCGCCGGGTGAAGGGCGCCGACGACTTCGATGAACCGGGCCTGGGCTTCGGCGATATGGGCCAGGGTTTGCCCAGGCTGTGGTGAGTGACTGAAAGAGATGAAATAGGTGGGGTGGCCGGCTCTGAGGCTTTCACCTAATACCGAATCCTGTTTGAAGCCGCCGATTCCCGAGCCGTGGCCGCCGCGTGGGTCAATGATGACCACCGGCTGGGCGTTGCTGTCGATTTCTTGCTCTGGGCCGGGGAGGATTCGCAGCAGTGAATAGTTAACCGGGTGTGGGAGCTCGGGGCCTGCGATCAGGGTTTCATGATCGAACTTGAGCAGCAGCGGATACCCGGCGCGTTCATGGGCCAGCGTATTGTCGCCGCGCTGGCGCAGGGTGTCCCAAAACAACAGGCAGCGTTGGCCGAGGTCCGTGACATATTCCTGCCATTCAGCGGGCGTAGGTTGTCTGAGTTGACCCCGCTTCAGAGGCGCGAGGGTTTTTTCCTGGCGCTGGTGAAAAGCAAAAAGGAAGTTCAGCGTATTGAGGCGCTGCAGATGACTCAGGTGTTCGAACAGGCCGCGTTGAGAGGAAAGTCTGTCATATTGCGATGCAATAATATCTTCCTGGCCCATGGTGATCTCCTGGTTTTATGCATGAGAAGCAGCTCGCCTGCATCTCATCATCAAAGAGAGCTTGGCCGGCCGTTTGCCTTTCAGGAGTCTATAGCGAATAGCGGCGGGAGGTAAAAGATTTTTGTGCGATGCACAAAAAAACATTGCCAAACGAATTTGTGCGCTGCAATATCAAGGCTAGCGCGATGACCGGCAGGATCGCTATCGCGTCCTCAGGCCCACGTCGGCCTTTCAGAATCAGGAGATTCAAGCATGTCTTTTTTCAACTTGGAAAAATTGCAAGACGCTCAGAAAGCCAACCTAGACCTCCTGCAGCAAATCAGCGGCAAAATCTTCTCCAGTGTTGAACAGCTCAGCCAATTGCAGTTCAAGACCCTGCAGGCCTCCACCGAGGAGCAGTTCGACGGTTTTCGCAAACTGCTGGCGGTACGTGATCCGCAAGGGTTCGCTGAGCTCCAGGCTTCTTTCACCCAGCCTAATGTGCAAGCCGAACGCCTGGCTGAGTTCAATCGTCAAGTACACGCGCTGATTGTTGGCACCCAATCGGAAATTGCCCAACTGACCACGCGTCAGGTCGAGGCGGGCACCAAGCAGGTGCAAGAGTTCGTTGAAGAGATCAGCAAGAATGCACCGGCTGGCTCCGAGTCTGTTGTGGCCGGATTCAAGTCATCGCTGGCGAATGCCAGTACCGTTTTTGAAAGTGCACAGAAAGCCGTAAAACAGGCTGCTGACGTTGCCCAGAGCGGTTTTGGCGCAGCGACCGCCGCAGCCGGCAAAACCGCTCCTGGTGCCAAGGCTACAAGCGATAGCAAATAAGTCGGATTAGAACGGTTACATGATGGCGATGGGTTTATTCCCCATCGTCATTTTTTTTTGGCCCGCCCCCGGCCCCCGGCTTGCCTGCTGGCATGGCGCCGAACAGGCCGAAGAGGTTCTGAGTGTTCATGTAGAGGGCTTTTGACTGGTCGACATACTGGCGCATCAAATCCTGCATGACCGGTGCTTGCTGGTGCATGAATGCGCTCCAGGCTTCAGAGGACTGAGCGCCGGTCTGGGACTGGATGTCGATGACCGTCTGGATGCTTTTATCCAGGTAGCTGCCGAGGACACTCTGGTAGGGACCGTAGAACTGGATAATCCCCATGAGCATCTCACTGGAGAATATCGGCTCACCGCCACTTTCGGCTTCCAGAATGACCTGCAGTAAAATACTTCGGGTCAGATCCTCGCCAGTCTTGGCGTCGACCACCTCGAACGGGATTCTATCGACGACCAATTGGCGTATATCCGCAAGGGTCAAATGACTGCTGGTGTGCGTGTCATACAGACGGCGATTCGGGTACTTCTTGATCAGACGGGTGGTGTTCCGACTGTTATCTGTCATGCGGGGCTACTCACAGCGAGCCTGAATTGCAGGCATCTTATCCTACTCTGATCACTGCCACTCCAATGCCTCTGTTTCGCAGCCATCTGCGGGTAACCGCGCCCAACCAATTTCCATGCCTTCCAATTGATCGCTTGGACGACTGTGGCTCATGCAGTCCTATCGAATAGAAAAGTCGTTAGCCTGGGGGGCAAGCGGGAGTCATGCATTTCAATCGCATGTGCTCTTTGGGAATCAGGCATCTGATTTATGAGCGAGCCGATGGTTAGCTTCGGCCCGTGCCATCTCGCTGGTAAAGAGGCCTTCCGCTGTAAACCCGGACGGTTTGCAGTTTAGGTGGCGACAGCTCATTTCAATTTCTGGTGAATTGGTTTTTTTCTGCTGAACGCCTACGGCACGTCGCGTTCGGCTGTTGCTGCTGCCCTCAATTATAAGTTGCCGTAATACTTCGAATAATAAATAGAAAATTGACTAATCATGGCCCGGGAACGAAAAATCATCCCCAGACCAGCGCCGCCAGAGCGCCGCGGATTTGCCGTTTCTCTCCTGCCAGAAAAATAACCAAAGGAGCCCGACCCATGAAGCCTCAAGCTTCGTCCCAGCCGCGCCGTGCGGCCGCCGCTGCCTTCATTGGCACCATGATCGAGTGGTACGACTTTTACATCTACGCCACCGCCGCCGCGCTGGTATTCGGTGCGCTGTTCTTCCCTTCGGACGACAAGCTGTTCAGCACCATGGCCGCTTTCGGCACCTTCGCCGTGGGTTTCTTTGCGCGGCCGTTGGGCGGGATTGTCTTCGGTCATATCGGTGACCGCATCGGCCGCAAGAAGTCGCTGATCATCACCTTGTTGATGATGGGCGTGGTCACGGTGTGCATCGGCTTGCTGCCGACTTACGCGCAAATCGGCGCCGCTGCCCCGGTGCTGCTGATTCTGTTGCGCATCGTCCAGGGCATTGCCGTGGGTGGCGAGTGGGGCGGGGCGGTGCTGATGGCCGGCGAGCATGCGCCGAAAGGCCGGCGCAATTTCTTCGCCTCGTTTGCGCAACTGGGCAGCCCGGCGGGTTTGATCCTGTCGCTGCTGGCCTTCAGCGCCGTCACCCGTCTGCCGGAAGAAGACCTGATGAGCTGGGGCTGGCGCCTGCCGTTCCTCGCCAGTTCGCTGTTGCTGCTGGTGGGCCTGGCGATTCGCCTGGGGGTCAATGAGTCGCCGGAGTTTCTCGCCAGCCGCGAATTGGCGAGCAAAAACAAACGCAAGGAGCAGGCGCCGGTCATGGAAGTGCTGCGCACCGCGTGGCGTCCATTGTTGCTGTGCATCGGCGCCAACACCCTGGGGATCGCCGGGGTGTATTTCACCAACACCTTCATGATCGCCTACACCACTCAGCAACTGGAACTGCCGCGCTCGCTGATCCTTGAGTGTCTGTTTGTCGTCGCGATCATCCAGTTCTGCATTCAACCGCTGGCGGCCTGGGTCGCCGAGAAGATTGGCGCCACCCGCTTCCTGTGCCTGGTGTCGCTGCTGGCGATGGCTTCGCCGTACCCGATGTTCGTGCTGGTCAGTTCGGCCCAGGCGCCGCTGATCATCCTCGGCATTGCGTTGGCGGTGGTGTGCATGGCGTCGTTCTACGCGGTGATCGCCGGCTACGTCAGCGGCATGTTCGAGCCCCGTGTGCGCTACACCGCGATCTCTCTGGCGTACCAGATTTGCGGCGCTGTGGCCGGTGGCCTGACGCCACTGATCGGCACGTTGCTGGCACACCGGTTCGTCGGCCAGTGGTGGCCGATGGCGGTGTTCTACAGCCTGATCGCCGCGACTTCGCTGCTGTGTGTGCTGTCCCTTGCCCGTCGCCATGCCAGCGCTGAACGCCTGGAACTGGCCAAGGCCTGACCCCTGAATTTTCCTGGAGAAACACATGTTGAAGATCAATGGCGAACGCCTCTGGGCGAGTCTGATGGCGATGGCCGAAATCGGCGCCACCGCCCGTGGCGGCAGCTGCCGCCTGGCCCTGAGCGACGAGGACAAGGCCGGTCGGGAACTCTTTGCCCACTGGTGCCGCGAAGCCGGCATGACCCTGAGCGTGGATGCCATCGGCAACCTGTTTGCCCGCCGCGCCGGCACCGATCCTGATGCCGCGCCGGTGATGATGGGCAGCCACCTCGACACCCAGCCCGAAGGCGGGCGTTTCGATGGCGTGTACGGCGTGCTCGCCGGCCTGGAAGTGGTGCGCTGCCTGAACGATCTGGGCATTCAGACTCGCAAGCCGCTGGAAGTGGCGGTGTGGACCAACGAAGAAGGCGCACGCTTCACCCCGGCCATGTTCGGCTCGGCGGTGTTCACCGGGATCATGGATCTGGACGCTGCGCTGGCGGTGCGCGATATCGATGGGATCAGCGTCGCCGAGGCGCTGCAACGTACCGGTTATGCCGGCGAGCGCCCGCTCGGCGGCGCGGTGGATGCGTACTTTGAAGCCCACATCGAGCAAGGGCCGATCCTCGAAGACAACGCCAAGAGCATCGGCGTCGTCAGTGGCGGCCAGGCGATTCGCTGGCTCGACGTACGGATCGAAGGCATGGCGGCCCACGCCGGCACCACGCCTATGCCGCTGCGCAAGGACGCCTTGTACGGCGGGGCGCAGATGATCCAGGCCATCGAAGGCCTGGCGGCGGACTTCGCCCCCGAAGGCCTGACCACGGTCGGTGAATTGAGCATCAACAAATCGTCGCGCAACACCATTCCGGGGCTGGTGAACTTCACCGTCGACCTGCGTCATCACCGTGATGAAACCATCGAGACCATGGAACAACAGGTCCGTGCGCGGCTTCAGGCGATTGCCGGCGCTCGCGGTTTGAAACTGGCGATCACCCCGCACTGGATCAGCCCGGCGACGCCGTTCGACGTGGACTGCGTGGCGGCGGTGCAACAGGCCGTGGACACCCTGGGCTACGCTCAACAATCGATTGTCAGCGGCGCCGGACATGATGCGATCCACCTGGCGCGGTACTGCCCGACAGCCATGGTGTTCATCCCGTGCGTGGGCGGCCTGAGCCATAACGAAGCGGAAGATGTGCTGCCCGAGGATGTGCGCCAGGGCACCGATGTGTTGCTCAATGCCGTGTTGGCCCGCGCAGTAATCGTTGAATAAACACAATTCCCATGTGGGAGCGAGCCAGCTCGCGATTGCGGTGGATCAATCGCCATCAATATTGAATGTGCTGACCTCATCGCGAGCAGGCTCGCTCCCACACTGACAGGTACTCATTCCATGCGCAGTTTTTTCCACCCCGAACAATTGCTCCACCACCCACGCAGCTACTACTCCCGTGGCCAGATGCGTACGCCGCAGGAAGTGCCGGAGCGTGCGCAGCGCCTGGTGCAGGCGTCTCACGCTTTGGGTTTTGCCGTTGAGCAACCGGCCGATGCCGGGCTCGATCCGCTGCTGGCGGTGCACGGCGCACCGTACCTGAGGTTTTTGCAGGAAGCCCATCAGCGCTGGAAAGAGATTCCCGAGGATTGGGGCGACGAGGTGATGTCGAACATCTTTGTCCGCGAACCCAATGCCCTGCGCGGAATTCTCGCGCAAGCGGCGCGCTATCTGGCCGATGGCAGTTGCCCGGTGGGCGAGCAGACCTGGCGTTCGGCCTACTGGTCGGCGCAAAGCGCCATCGCCGGTGCCCGGGCTTTGCTCGATGGCGAGCCGGCAGCCTATGCCCTGTGCCGGCCACCGGGTCACCACGCCCGGGCCGAAGCGGCGGGTGGTTTCTGTTATGTGAACAACGCGGCGGTGGCGGCGCAGGTATTGCGCGCCGGTTATTCGCGGGTAGCGGTGCTGGATACCGACATGCACCACGGTCAGGGTATTCAGGAGATTTTCTACGACCGCGATGACGTGCTCTACGTGTCGGTGCACGGCGATCCGACCAACTTCTATCCGGGCGTCGCAGGTTTTGCCGAAGAGCGTGGTGTCGGTGCGGGCGAGGGTTTCAACCTCAACCTGCCGATGGCCCATGGCGCGAGCGAGGCGGTTTTTCTCGGGCAATTGGAAGTAGCGCTGAAGGCGGTGAAGGACTTCGGCGCCGAGGTGCTGGTGCTGTCCCTGGGCTTCGATATTTTCGAGCTGGACCCGCAAAGTAAAGTAGCGGTGACCCGCGAAGGGTTTGCCCTGCTCGGTGAGCGGATTCGCAGTCTGGGGTTGCCGTGCCTGATTGTGCAGGAGGGCGGGTATCACCTGGAGAGCCTGGAGGATAATGCCCAGGCGTTTTTTGTGAATGCCGAGGTGTGGCAGCTCTGAGTTGTGGCGAGGGGGCTTGCCCCCGTAGGGCTGCGCAGCAGCCCCAAAATTCGCGACCTTATAGTCCCGCAAATACGACGTTCGTCGGTTTACGACTGCTGCGCAGCCGAACGGGGGCAAGCCCCCTCGCCACAGGACTTGCCATAGCCCTGACGTTAACGTAAAGATTGCGGCAGGGCGCCGACGTATGAAGGCGCAGGGTGGATGACCCGGAGCGCTTGATGACGCCAATAAAAACAAACTCCCCCAAACTGCATCGCGAAGCCCGGCTGGCTCGGGAAAAGTTGCACCTGGAAGGCGAAGTGCCGGATGGCGTCCTGCGTGCGGAAATCGATGCCTCGTGGCGACGCAGCCTCAGCCATGGCGTGCATTTCAATGCCAAGCATGAGCTGGCGCTGGAATCGAGTGCCAGCCTCGATGTGTTGCTGTCCAGCAACCGTTTGCTGATCGACGCCGCGTTGCCGGCCATCGATTACCTGGCCGAGCGTCAGGGCAAGGAAGGGCTGATCATCCTCGCCAACTCCGACGCCACCATCCTCGCCGTCGAAGGCCGCGCCGACCGTCTCAAGGGCAGCGGCCTGCAGGACATCACCCTCGGCACCTGCTGGAGCGAAGCGGTTCGCGGCACCAACGCCCTGGGCACGGCACTGGTGGAAGCCCGGCCGACCCTGATCGATTGTGGCGAACATTATCTGGATCGCCTCAGTGATTTTTCCTGCACTTCGGTGCCGATCCATTGTCCCCAGGGCGACATTCTCGGCGTTCTCGACCTGACCCGAGAAGGCCCCCTCGGCCGTGCCCACGACAGCACTGCGCTGCTGGCCATGGCGGTCAGCCAGATCGAAAGCCGAGTGTTCAACGCCAGTTATCCGGACGAAATCGTCCTGGCCTTCCACAGCCGCAGGCAATATCTGGAATCCCCGTGGCAAGGCCTGCTGGCCGTGAGCCTCGGCGGGCAGATCCTGGCGGTCAGCGCCCAGGCCTGCCAGTTGCTCCACGCCGAGCGCTCGGCCCTGATCGGTCGGCGCTGCGAAGAGTTTCTCGGAGTCGACGGCCTGCAATTGTTGGCGCGTCTGCATCAGGGTGGAGCCGGCAGCCTGCAAACCGCCAAGGGTGAATTCTTCTACAAGACCCTGCGCGCGCCGCAGCGCTCGATCAACGTCAGCAGCCCGCCGCGCACAGTCGCGAAACCGGCCAAGGCGCAACCGGACCTGGAAGCGCTCGCCGGCAGCAATACGCGCTACGCCCGTGCCTTGCGCATGGCCCGCCAAGGCCTGGCCAATGAACTGCCGGTCCTGTTACTGGGCGAAACCGGCACCGGTAAAGAGGTGATCGCCCGTGCCCTGCACATGGCCGGAGCGCGCTGCGACAAACCCTTCGTGGCGGTGAACTGCGCGGCCATTCCCGAAGGCCTGATCGAGTCCGAACTGTTCGGCTATCGCGAAGGCGCGTTCACCGGTTCACGCCGGGGCGGCATGGTCGGGCGCTTGCAGCAGGCCCACGGCGGCACCTTGTTCCTCGATGAAATCGGCGACATGCCTTTGGCTTTGCAGGCCCGGTTGTTGCGGGTGTTGCAGGATCGCAAGGTCGCGCCCCTGGGTGCAGGCGAAGAGCAGGACATCGACGTCGCGCTGATCTGCGCCACCCACCGCGACCTCAAGCGTCTGGTGGAAGAAAAACACTTTCGCGAGGATCTGTTCTACCGGGTCAATGGCATCAGCGTGATGCTTCCGGCCCTGCGCGAGCGCGAAGATTTCGGCGCGCTCGTCACTCGCATGCTGACGACATTGGGCGCACCCGCCGTGGTCCTGCACGATGATCTCGATCGCTTGCTCAACGGTTATCAGTGGCCGGGCAACATCCGCCAATTGGAGATGGTCCTGCGCACCGCGCTGGCCATGCGCGAACCGGGCGAAACCGTGCTGACCCTCGACCACTTGCCCGACAGCATGCTCGACGAGTTGACCACCAGCGAACGGCCCCAGGCCGGCAGCATCCGGGAAAACGAACTGGATCTGATCCGTCAGTCCCTGGACACGCACCAGGGCAATGTCTCGGCCGCCGCCGACGCACTGGGCATCAGCCGCGCGACGCTTTATCGCAAGCTCAAACAGTTGCGTTCGTGATGCAGCGCTTGATCGTTCGGCTGATCGACAGCCAGAACCCCGAGGCTCTGCAAGCGGCATTGCGTTGGCTGTACAGCTTCGTGCGACCCCATCGCCTGGCGATTGCCGGGCTGCTGGGTTTGTCGGTCTGCGCCTCGGCGCTGGTGCTGGTGCAGCCGTGGCTGACCAAACTGCTGATCGACGATGGCCTGTTGGCGCGCAATTTCCCGATGCTGGTAATGATCGCCGGGCTGATGATCGTTGCCGGGTTGCTGGGCACGGCGCTTTCGGGCATCAACCGCTACCTGCACACGCGACTGTCCGGGCGCATGCTGTTTGCCCTGCGCGATGACCTGTACCGGCATTTGCAAACCCTGTCACCGAGCTTTTACGGCCAGCGGCGTATCGGCGACCTGATGTCGCGCCTCGATGGCGATGTCGCGGAAATCCAGCGGTTCGCCGTGGACTCGCTGTTCTCGGCCGTGTCCAGCGTGATCGGCCTGGTGGTCGCGGTAGCGATGCTGCTGACCCTGTCCTGGAAACTCTCGCTGCTGGCCCTGGTGCTGATTCCCCTCGACGTGCTCTGGCTGCGCTGGATGCGGCGCAAGGTCGAGCGCGATGTGCGGCAGTTGCGCGAGCGTTCGGCGGACATGTCGTCGTTCATGGTCGAGACGTTGCCGGTGATGAAATTCATCCAGTCCGCCGGCCAGCAACAGCGCGAAGCGCGGCGCCTCGAGACGCTGGGGCAGGGCTACATGAGCCAGTTGCTGCGCCTGCAAGTCACCGAATTTTTCACCCAGGCCGTGCCCGGTACCCTGACCTCGCTGTCCCGGGCCTGCGCATTTCTGATTGGCGGTTACTGGGTGGTGCAGGGCACCTGGCAGCTCGGCGCCCTGATTGCGTTTTCCACTTACCTGGGCATGGCCGTGGGACCGGTGCAGAGCCTGCTCGGGCTCTACGTCGCGATCCAGCGGATGACCGTCAGCCTCGGTCGGGTCATGGAGTTGCGCGGCGAACAACCGACGGTGTTGACGCCCGCCACGCCAAGGGCAATGCCCACTGGCGGCGATCTCTGGTTCGACAACGTGCACTTCGCCCATCCCGGCCGCCTATCGACCCTGCGCGGTATCGAGGCGCGGATTCCCTACGGTATGAAAGTGGCCCTCAGCGGCGGCTCGGGCGTGGGCAAGTCCACCCTGATCGACCTGCTGCAACGTCATCACGATCCGCAATCGGGCCGGGTACTGCTGGGCGACGTCGATCTGCGCGAGCTGGATCTGTTCCAGTTGCGTCGGCGCATCGCCATCGTCAGCCAGGACATCGTGCTGTTTCGCGGCAGCCTCGCCGACAACCTGGCCTACGCAGCACCGGACGCCACCCGCGAGGCGATTGCCGACGTGGCGCGACTGGCGCAACTCGACAGCCTGATCGAGTTGTTGCCCGAAGGTCTCGACAGCCCGTTGGGCGAGCGGGGCCAGCAGTTGTCCGGTGGGCAGAAACAACGCATCGCGATTGCTCGGGCGCTGTTGCAGGACCCACTGATCCTGGTGCTCGATGAAGCCACTTCCGCGGTGGATGAAGCCACCGAGCGCGAAGTCATCGACGCCATCGACCGCCTGTTTGCCGGGCGTACGCGCATCCTGATCAGCCATCGCCCCTCAACCCTGGCCGACGCCGACCTGCGCTTCGAATTGCTCGACGGCGTACTGACCTCGAAAACGGTGCTGCATGAAACCTGAGTTGCGCATTGGTGTGGTGGACAGCGGTCACTCGGCGGCACAACGGGTGCAAGTAATCACCGGTCGACGCTTTTCATTGCTCGAAGACGGCCTGGCCGAGGGCGACTTGCGCGAAGACCCGCTGGGGCATGGCAGTGCGGTGATCGAGGCCATCGGCCGGCGTGCACCCTCGGCGCTGTTTTGCGTGGCTCAGGTGTTCGACCAGCGGGGTGTCACCAGCGCCTTGCAGATCGCCACGGCGATTGACTGGCTGCTGACGCAGGACGTGCGACTGATCAATTTGAGCCTTGGCCTGCGCCAGGATCGCAGCCTGTTGCGCGCGGCCTGCGCGGCGGCGGTGGCGCAGGGCGTGCTGCTGTGTGCGTCGAGCCCGGCCCAAGGGGAAGGGGTGTTTCCGGCGAACTATCCGCAGGTGTTGCGGGTGACCGGCGATGCGCGGTGCGCCGAGCAGGAATGGTCGTGGCTCAACAGCGCCCAGGCGGATTTCGCCGCGTGTGTGCATGGCACGTACCCGGGGCAATCCGGGGCGAGCCTCGGTTGTGCTGCCTTGAGTGGACACATCGCCGGGTTCCTCGTCGAACAGCCTGGTGCCAGCAATGAGCAAGTCATCGAGTGGTTGCGCGAGCATGCCCGTTATCGTGGCCCTGAACGGCGCTTTGGGCCGTGAACGACATCGTCATTCTTGGCGCCGGACCGGCCGGCGCCGCTGTCGCGCTGGGTTTGAAGCGGCTGGGCCATGGCGTCACGCTGATCAGCGAATGGCGCCGGTTCGCGGCGCTCGAAGGCGTGTCCGTGCGGGTTCTGGAAGCCTTGCGCAGTGCGGGCCTGCACCAGGCGTTGGCGGAGGCGACGCTGCCTTCTCAACGCCAGGTGAACTGGAATGGCCAGCAGCATGCGCAGAACATCGAATACTTGCTCGACCGTCCGGTGTTTGACCGAGGCCTGCGTGAGGATTTGCGCCTGGCGGGGGTCGAGTTGATCGAAGGCCGGGTGCTGACGGTTCAGTCATCGACCAATGGGTACCGAATCGAAATCGACGGCCGCGAACCGCTGCTCGCGCCGTTTCTCGTAGAGGCCCGTGGACGTCAGGCCCCCACTATCGGCAAAGGCTTGCGTGGCCCCGAGACCGTCAGCTTGCTCAATCGCTGGCAGGGTTCGTCGGGCAGCACCGCCAGCGCCGTGGAAAGCCTTGAGGACGGCTGGGCATGGATGGCGCGGCGCGCCGACGGCCAGTGTTACTGGCAATGGACGGTGGATGTGGCCAGTGCCGGGTTGCCGGGCAAGGCTATGTTGCTCGATTACTGCCGACAGCGGCGCGAGGGTTCGCGGCTGGCCACTGCATTTTTTGCTGGCGAAGCGCAAAGCGATCTACAACTGCACGCCCGCAGCAGCACGGCGATTCTGAGCCCGCAGGTGTGTGGCGATAACTGGATTCGGGTCGGCGATGCGGCAATGGCGGTGGACCCATTGTCGGGCAACGGGATCTTTCAGTCCTTGTCTTCGGCGTTGCAGGCGCCCGCGGTGATCAACACGCTGCTGTGCAAACCCGAACGAGCGGCTCTGGCCCAGCGTTTCCACCAGCAGCGGGTGGAGCAGTTGTTTTTGCGGTTTGCGCGGATCGGCCGGGATTTTTATGCCGATGAGCAACGCTGGCCGGACCAGCCGTTCTGGCAGGCACGGCGGAGCTGGCCGGATGCCGAGGTGGCCCATGCCGAGGCGGATTTCAATGCGCTGAGGATTGAGCGGGCGCCGGTATTGCGTGATGGGCTGGTCGATGAAGCCGAGGTGGTGATCACGGCGGATCAACCGCTGGGTATATGGCATGTGCATGGGGTTGAGGTGGCGGCGTTGGTGCAGAGGTTAAGGCAGGGAGAGCCGGCGGATCAGGTATTGGCCGGGCTGACGGTGGAGCAGGGGCGGATGGTTCGCAGCTGGTTGCTGGGCCAGGGTTTCAAACCCTGAATGAAGAACGTCCGGATACGGCGAAAAAGCCTGTTCTCCCAGCGCAAAGCATCGTAATTTACGCGCCATAATGACAAGGAATGTTGGGGTGTAAGTGGGAGTCTATCGTCTGCTATTGGCCGTTCTGGTGGCCGTTTCTCATATGGGCAAGACGTTCATGGGGCTAAACCCCGGCGTGATTGCCGTGATTTCTTTCCTGATCATCAGCGGTTTCGTGATGACCTCGCTGATCGAACGCAACTACAAGACGCCGGAGAAAGTCGGCCTGTTCTACCTGGACCGCGCCCTGCGGCTCTATCCTCAATTTCTGTTCTACTTCGTGGTTTCCTGTGCGGTGATCTATTTCCTGCTGCCCGGCACGCCTCAAGCCGCCGAGCTGACGCTGCGCAACATCGCCGCAAGCCTGGCTATCGTGCCACTCGGCTTCTACATGTTCGGCGCGGCGGGATCGTGGATCTTGCCGCCGGCCTGGTCTTTGGGGCTTGAGATGTGCTTCTACCTGATGATCCCTTTCCTGATCATCTATAGGGCGCGGGGCGTTGCGTTTGCTCTATCCGTCGTTGTCTTCATGGCCGCGTGCCTGGGTTTCATCAACACCGACCTGTACGGCTACCGTCTATTGCCGGGTGTGCTGTTCATGTTCCTGTGCGGCAGCTACCTGTACAAAGCGCAGCCGAAGGATCTGGCGATCGCTGCCGGCACCACCGTGGTGGCGGCCCTGATGTTTGCGGCCATCATGGCGGGATGGATAGAGCGCCGACCGTTCAATGCCGAAGTGACCGCCGGCATAGCGCTGGGCGTGCCCGCCGTGTACCTGCTGACAAAGCTCAGGTTTCACCGGATTGACGAATTCCTCGGCAATATCAGCTATGGCGTGTTCCTGAATCACTATGTGGTGATGTACTTCCTGCACGCTGTCTGGTCGGTTGCCTACGATGGGGCCGTTGTTGCAACAGTGCTGGCCTTGTCGTTGCTGCTCAGCGGCGTTTCGTACTACTGCGTCGAACGGCCGGCCCTGAAGCTTCGTCACGCGCTTCGGGCCGGCGCAAAATATGGGGTGGGTCATCCGCAGGGCCGCGAAACAGCGGCGTAGTGGCTGGGGGGGCGCCTTCGCGGGCAAGCCCGCTCCCACAGG
Organism: Pseudomonas sp. BF-R-30; assembly: GCF_019956175.1. Classification (NCBI taxonomy): domain Bacteria; kingdom Pseudomonadati; phylum Pseudomonadota; class Gammaproteobacteria; order Pseudomonadales; family Pseudomonadaceae; genus Pseudomonas; species Pseudomonas sp. BF-R-30. The sequence continues at coordinate 22,692 of NZ_JAHBDE010000001.1, forward strand.
GGAACGCATTCCAATGTGGGAGCGGGCTTGCTCGCGAAGGCGGCCTGAAGAACGCTACGAATCACAACTTGATCAGCACCGACTTCAACTCGGTGTAATGCTCGATCGCCGCATACCCCATCTCACGCCCGACCCCGGACATCTTGTAGCCTCCGAACGGCAGCGCCGGGTCCAGGGCGCTGTGGCAGTTGACCCACACCGAGCCTGACTTGATGCGCGGAATCATCCGGTGCACCGCCGCCAGGTCATTGGACCAGATGCTCGCGCCCAATCCATACGGACTGTCATTGGCCATGCGCAGGGCATCAGCTTCGTCATCGAACGGGATGGCCACCAGCACCGGGCCGAAGATTTCTTCCTGCACCAGTGAGTGCTTCTGATCGACGTCGACAATTACCGTTGGCTTGACGAAGAACCCCGGGCCGAACTGCTCGCCACCGCAGGCGATGGTCGCGCCGCTTTCCCGACCCTTTTCGATGTACCCGTAGACGCGCTCCTGCTGGCGCGCCGAGATCAAGGGCCCCATGTCGACGCTTGGGTCCAGGCCGTTGCCGAGTTTCATGGCGTTGGCAATGTCGCTGATGTCCGCCACCACATTGTCGAAGTGCTTGCGCTGCACATACAGCCGCGAGCCTGCGCAGCAGACCTGGCCCTGGTTGAAGAAAATCGCGCTGGCAGCCCCGGCCGCGGCGGTTTTCAGGTCGGCGTCGGCCATGACGATGGTCGGTGATTTACCGCCTAGCTCCAGGGTGACCCGGGTCATGGAATCCATGGCGATCTTGCCGATCTGCTTGCCGACGGCGGTGGAGCCGGTGAAGGTCAGCTTGTCCACCAGCGGGTTGTGGGTCAAGGCAGAACCTGCGGTGATGCCGGTGCCGGTGACCACGTTGAATACGCCTTCGGGATACCCGGCTTCCAGCACCAGCTCGGCGAGTTTCAGGGCGGTCAGCGGGGTTTCGTCGGCGGGTTTGAGCACCACGGTACAACCGGTGGCCAGGGCCGGGCCGAGTTTCCAGCAGGCCAGCAACAGCGGGAAGTTCCAGGCAACGATGGCACCGACCACGCCCACCGCTTCACGTCGAATAAAACTGTGGAACTGGTCGTTGGGCATCAGCGGTGCCGACACGTCAACCGTAGAACCTTCGATCTTGGTCGCCCAACCGGCCATGTAGCGCAGGAAGTCGATGGCCAGTTGCACGTCCATCACCTGGGCCACCGCCGCGCTTTTACCGTTGTTCAGGCATTCCAGTTGCGCCAGCAGTTCGGCGTCGCGCTGCATCAGGTCGGCGAGTTTCCACAGCAGGTTCTGCCGCTCCCGGGGACGGGTGCGGGTCCAGGCCGAATCGTCGAACGCCTGGCGGGCGGCGAGCACCGCACGGTCGACATCTTCCGGTGTTGCCCGTGGCACCACGCACAGCACCTCACCGGTGGCCGGGTTGTGCAGGGGCATGGTCTGGCCGTCGGCGGCCTCGACCCAGTCACCGCCGATGAGCATGCGAGGGGCGCGCTGGATGAATGCCGAAGTGGCGGGAAGCAGGTTTGGGAGCGACATTGGCGAGGCCTCTTGTTGTTCGTGAGAACCGGGCTTTCGCAATGCCTGTGCCAGTTGTGTTTTTTCGGCCCGAAGGCCCGATCTACTGGGGTGACAGATATTTTCCGGGTCACCGTGAGATCGATAAACGTCGCAAATTGCGACGACGTGAGACGTCCCGAACACAACACCCTGTAGGAGCGAGCCTGCTCGCGATGGACGAAAGAGCACCACGTTTAGCCTGTAAGCACGCGATATCGTTAACGACCATCGCGAGCAGGCTCGCTCCTACAGAAAACTATGCTTGTCTCAGAGTGAAACAGTTGTCGCGAAATTAAACGTGCAACGCCCATGACGTCTCCCGAAAAAAAAACGGTTATTAGTCACAAGTCATTGATTCATTGAAATATTCATAAGCTGGCACGCTCCGTGTATTGCTCATCGCAGACGTTTCTCTTGCCTCCGTCAGCGGATCAACGCCGGCGGCAGAAACCATAAAAACGATAAGCCACAACAATAAGAACGCACCGTGCGAGGTTCGACGTTGATGAAGAGAAAACTCCGATCAGGCATGAGCGCCAGCCTGCTGGCCGTAGCCGCTTGTGTAGCGCTGCATTCGCCTCATAGCCTGGCAGCCCGCGACGCCCAGACCATCCTCAAGGAAACCTGTCAGGGCTGTCACACCCCCGAAGCCGATAACGCCCTCAGCCGCATCAGCCACCAGCGCAAAACGCCGGAAGGTTGGCTGATGAGCATTGCCCGGATGCAGACCATGCACGGTTTGCAAATCAGTGATGAGGACCGTCGCACGCTGGTCAAATACCTGGCCGACACCCAGGGCCTGGCGCCGAGCGAAACCGACGGCGTGCGCTATGCACTGGAGCGCCGGCTCAATACCGTCGAGCAGTTCGACGACCAGACCAGCCAGATGTGCGGCCGCTGCCACTCCGGTGCGCGGGTTGCCCTGCAACGGCGTCCGGCCCAGGAGTGGGAACGCCTGGTGAATTTCCACCTCGGTCAGTGGCCGTCCCTGGAGTACCAGGCGCTGTCCCGGGACCGCGACTGGTTCGATATGGCCCGCAAAGAGATGGTGCCGCTGCTGGCCAAGCGTTATCCGCTGGACAACCCGGCCTGGAAAAAATGGCAGAGCGCCGCGCCGAAAGCCGATGCCCTGGTGGGCGACTGGAGCTTCAGCGGCCACTTGCCGGGCAAGGGTGAGCTGGCGGGTGTAATGACCGTGAGTGCCGATGGCAGCGACACCTTCAAGGTCAGCGTCAAAGGCCAGTACGCCGACGGCACGCCGTTCAACGGCGACGGCAGTGCAATCCTCTACACCGGCTACGAATGGCGCGGCAACGTGACCATCGATGGCGTGACCATGCGCCAGGTGTTCGCCGCCCAGGGCAATGCGATGCAGGGCCGGATGTTCGAGGCCGAGCACGACGAGCGCGGCCTGGACTTCGTCGCCGCCAAGCAAGGCTCCAACCGTTTGCTGGCGGTGCAGCCGGGTTATCTGAAGGCCGGCAGCGAAACCGAAGTGACCCTGATCGGCAGCGGCCTGACCGGCAAGCCGGACTTCGGCAAAGGCGTGGAAGTGCTCGAAGTGGTCGAGCAGAGCCCTGAGCGGATCAAGGTCAAGCTCAAGGCCGCCGCCAATGCCCAGCCAGGTTTGCGCGCGGTCAGCGTCGGCACGCTAAAGGGCCCGAGCCTGTCGGTGTACAGCAAGATCGCCTCGGTCAAGGTTGTGCCGGAATTCTCGGTGGCACGGATCGGCGAGGGCGGTGGTTCGACGCCGAAAGTCCAGGGCCGTTTCGACGCGGAAGCCTGGGGCAAGGGTGCTGATGGCAAGCCGTACCGCATCGGTGTGTTCCCGGCGCAGTGGAAGGTCGAGGCCTTCGACGACCGCGCCAGGGAAGACGAAGACGTCAAGTTCGCCGGCACCATGCAGGCCGACACCGGCGTGTTCACTCCGGGCGATGCCGGGCCGAACCCGGCACGCAAGATGTCCACCAACAATGCCGGCAACCTCAAGGTGATCGCCGCCGTCGACGACGCAGGGAAATCCCTGACCGGCGAAGGCCACCTGATCGTGACCGTGCAACGCTGGAACAATCCACCCATTCCGTGAGTTGGCTGACGGCACAGGCTTCAGACACTTTTCGGAATGACCGCAAGCCCCGCCAAGCGGGGCCTGCACAGGAGGTTTGCCATGGGCGCTATCTTGAATCTGGTCGAACGCAACCTGCACGAAGTGCAGGTCGATGCCGACCGCATGCTGTTTCACATCCCCAGCAGTTCGCTGTTCGCCAGCGATGAACTGACGGGCACCATCATCGACACCTTGCGCGGGCCAGGTTGTTCCTCGGACGACCTGATTCAGCGCCTGGCCGCGCGTTTCAACGGCGAGGAAATCACCGAGACCCTGCGCGAGCTGATGGCCCTGGAGCTGGTCAGCGACGGCTCGCCGCTGACCCCGGACATCGCCACCAAACGGGTCGAGCGCACGGCGATCAATACCGTGGTGCTCAACGTCAACACCGGCTGCAACCTGAGCTGCACGTATTGCTACAAGGAAGACCTCGACAAGCCGTCGGCGGGCAAGAAAATGGACGTCGAAACGGCGATCGCCTCGGTGGAAATGCTGCTGCGCGAATCCCCGGACGAAGAGCGTTTCACCGTGGTGTTCTTCGGCGGCGAACCGCTGAGCAACCGCAAGCTGATCGAGTACATGGTCGACTATTGTGAGAAGCGTTTTCGCGAAGCGGGCAAGTTCGTCGAATTCGTCATGACCACCAACGCCACGTTGCTCACCGAAGAAACGGTGGATTACCTCAATGCCCATCGTTTCGGGCTGTCGGTGAGCATTGACGGGCCGAAGACCGTGCACGACCGCAACCGCATCACCGTGGGCGGGCAGGGCACCTATGACGTGGTGCGGCGCAAGGCCGAGATGCTGTTGTCGCGCTACAACAGCCGTCCGGTCGGAGCTCGCGTAACGCTCACCACCGGCGTGACCGATGTCGAAACCATCTGGGATCACCTGTTCAACGAACTGGGCTTTGCCGAAGTCGGCTTTGCCCCGGTGACCTCCGGCGACATCAGCAGCTTCAACCTCACCAGCGATGAACTGGTGCAGGTGTTCGCCAACATGAAGGCGCTGGGTCGTCGTTACCTGGAAGCGGCGCTGGAGCACCGCAACATCGGTTTCTCCAACCTGCACCAGCTCATCACCGACATCCACGAAGGCCACAAGAAAGCCCTGCCGTGCGGCGCGGGCCTGAAGATGCTGGCGGTGGATCACAAGGGCGAACTGAACCTGTGCCACCGTTTTACCGGTTCGAGCCTGCCGACCTTCGGCAACGTCCATAGCGGCGTGAAACAGGTGGAGTTGAACGACTTCCTGTCCCAGCGCCTGGACCGTACCAACACTGGCTGCGAAGACTGTCAGATCCGCAACCTGTGTTCCGGCGGTTGCTACCACGAGAGCTACGCCCGCTATGGCGATCCGACCCACCCAACCTATCACTACTGCGAACTGATGCGTGACTGGGTCGACTTCGGCATCGAGGTCTACACCCGGATCATGGCCAATAACCCTGCGTTCATCAGCAGTTACATCACTCCGCGCAAGGCTCACTGATATGAAACATCTCAAGGCAATCAATAACAAAGCGTTGAAACTGGATCAGGCCGCGGATGAAAACCGCATAGAAGAAGTGGTGGCCATGAGTTCCGTGGCGGGCTGTGCCTCGACCACCGACCCGGGCTGGGAAATCGATGCGTTTGGCGGTGTGTCGTCGTTGTGCCAGCCGATGGAGGCCGACCTCTACGGGTGCTCCGACCCTTGCTGGTGGCCGGCCCAGGTGCCCGACATGATGAGCACCTACCCGGACTGGAACAAGGATGCCCAGGCGTCCAACGACAACTGGCGCAACCTCGGCACTGTCTTCCCCAAAGACAAGTGATCACAGAAGAAGGATTCCAGCATGCGTAACATCAAAGCCTGCGGCCTGGCCGCGTTCGCCGTCCTGAGCAGCTGTTCTGTCAGTGTTCTGGCCGATGAAAATACCGCGCTGCAAGTCGGTCACGAATACATGGTGACCACCAACTACCCGAACAACCTGCACGTGATCGACCTGGCCACCGACACGCTGTTCAAGACCTGCAAGATGCCCGATGCCTTTGGTCCCGGCTCCGTGCAGTTGTCGCCGGACCGCAAGACCGCCTACGTGCTGAACAATCACTATGCGGATGTCTACGGTGTCGAACTGGACAACTGCAAGCAGGTGTTCCACGCCAGCATCACCCAGAAGCCGGGTGAGAAGGCCAGGTCCATGTTCGCCTTCACGGTCAGCCACGACGGCAAGGAACTGTACACCGTCGCCAACCCGACGCTGATGATGAACGATCGCTACGAAGTGCAGCAGCCACGGCTCGACGTGTATTCGACCGATGCCGGCATGGACGCCAAGCCGCTGCGCAGTTTCCCGGCGCCGCGCCAACTGACCATCATGCAGAGCGGTGACGACGGCACGCTGTACGTGGCCGGGGCGGACGTTTACAAGGTCAATGTGCAAACCGGCAAGTTCGACGTACTGATCCCCAGCCGTCACTGGAAACGCCCGAACTACAGCGCGCCGGACGTGCTCTACGTGTGGAACCAGCAGACCTACCGGCATGACTTCTCGCTGCTCTACACCGCGGCGAAATTCAAGGACAAGAAACAGGACCCGGCCACCGCCGAATACCTGTACGGCCTGTTCAGCGTCGACCTGAAGACCGGCAAGACCGAAACCACCGACTTCGGGCCTCTGACCGAAATCTACTTCAGCGGCATGCGTTCGCCCAAGGACCCGAACCTGATGTTTGGCGTACTCAACCGCCTGGCCAAGTACGACATCAAGCAGAAGAAAATGCTCCAGTCCGCCGCGCTCGATCACTCGTACTACTGCATTTCCTTCAACAAGGACGGCAGCAAGATCTACCTGGCGGGGACGTTCAACGACGTGGCGATCTTTGATGCCGACAGCCTGAAGCAGACGGGCAGCATCAAGTTGCCGGGCGGAGATATGGCGATTACCACGGCGCAGATTTTTGTCCGGTAATTGCGGCGCCTGAACTGACGCCTTCGCGGGCAAGCCCGCTCCCACAGTGGATTCGCAGTGTGATCACTATCGCGTGAACACCACTGAACCCTGTGGGAGCGAGCTTGCTCGCGATGGGGCCCTCAAAAACACCGCAGAAACAGCAAAAATCAACCCCCCGGCACCGGGCAACTCAGATCCCCCTCCTGGCACTTCAGGTAGTTCTTGAACGTCTGAACCCGTGCCTTGGTCAGTTCCGTGGTGCAGTTGCTGTATATCAGCGGATACACACTCCCGCCTTCCACCCCGGATGCCGAAAACTTGCACTCGGCATCGCGGAACGCAACCCACGCCCGCTGCGCACCCACCAACTGCTTCTTGCTGTCCGGGTTGCTCTTGAACCGCGAAGTGATCTGCTGGTACAGCGCATTCAATTCCTTGTCGGCGGCCGCGTTCTGCTGCGCCGCGCACTGGTTCATCGTCGCCTGATCGCTGGCGTTGTCGCAGTCCACGGCGAACGCCATGGAGGTGAACAACAAGGGTGTCAGCGCCAATAAGAAGCGTGGGTTCATGCTGGAGTGCTCGCTGTGACCGAAAGAGAGGTGCAGTGTAGCGCCGAGGGGCATTTGGCTCTCTACGCTTGCCATTGCACGTGCTTTTCCACCGAATCGTATTCAAGCCATGGCACATCGTGAGACGTCCAGATATGCGCTTGGGGCGTCACCCGCGGATCGGTATCCAGCGTCGCTACCCGAACAATCACGTGAGGCTGGGCCGGCCGTTCGGCCATCAGGTGTGAACCGCAGACCGAACAGAAATACCGAAACTTGCCCGGCGACGATTCATGGCGGCTCAGGCGATCCTGGCCTTTGGTCCAGCGAAAATGCTCGCGCATGACCCCGGCGGTCGATGTAAAAGCGGCTGCGTGTGCCTTGCGGCAGGTTTGGCAATGGCAGTGGCTGATGGGCATGTCGAGGCTATCGAGCTCGTATTCGATGGCCTTGCACAGGCAACTGCCGCGCAGATTTTTCATGTCGCTATCCTTTTCCATGCTGTTTCGAGGGCGAACGTTAGCAGTTTCGACCCGCTGACTTTGCGATTGCCCAGAACTTATCCACGCAAATGCAACCGAATATCTCAGGTATGGTTGATTGCACATCCCGATTGGTACAACTTTAGGGTTGGTCTTGTGGTCTTACTGGCCTACTGTTCAAGTACAGGAGGTGACTTATGAACCCAGCATCTGATCGCATCGAAAGGAAAATCCTGCTCAAGGCCAAGCGTTCACAGGTCTGGCGTGTGCTGGCCAATGCCGAAGTGTTCGGACAGTGGTTTGGCGTGGCGCTGGAAGGCAAGCGTTTTGTGGCAGGCGAATGGACCCAGGGGCAGGTTACCTATCCCGGTTATGAACATTTGCGCTGGAATGTACTGGTAGAGCGGGTCGAGCCGGAACGGCTGCTTTCGTTTCGCTGGCACCCGTATGCCGTGAACCCTGAAGTCGATTACTCCCAGGAACCCACCACCCTGGTGAAATTCGAGCTCGAAGACATGGACAACGGCACGTTGCTCAAGGTCTCCGAGTCCGGTTTCGATCACATTCCCCAGGCCCGTCGCGAAAGGGCTTTCCGCATGGACAGTCGTGGCTGGGAAGAGCAAATGAACAATATCGAGCAGTTTTTGATCGACAATGCCAAGTCCCACGAGCAACAGAGTGGCTGAAGTCGGCTCGAAACCTGAGGCGTCTAAGGGTTTTCGGACGGTGGTTTATAGCGAATGTCTTACACGCGATGGTAGCGATATCGCCTGTTACAAATTGGATCCGAAGCGTAATCTGGTCTCACCCACTGAAGCACAGGATGTGCTCAGGATCATGGATGATCGACCATATGCAAGGAACGCTACGACAAGGAGTCGTCATGGTCTTGGAAAAACCCGCTTCGGCGGGTTTTTTTTGCGCGCATGAAAAGTCGTGGCGGCAGGAACCGGGTTCCCGCCGCCATTTTTTCACTGTCGGTCGAGTTTCGCCGCCGCGCGCTCGGTGATCTGCGCCCGCAGTTTCAACGAGCCGGCAGCCCGCTGGCAAGCCTCTCCCAACACGCTGGCCGGGGCCGTCTCTGGGCTGCCCGCGGTAAATGGCGGGGCCGGGGCGTATTCCAGTTGCAGTTGCACCAACTCGGCGGTGGCCTGGTCGAACAGCTCGGCGGCCAGGGTCAGGGCGAAGTCGATACCGGCGGTGATGCCGCCACCGGTCAACAGATTACCGTCACGAACCACCCGGTCTTGCACCGCGATTGCGCCCAGCGGCTTGAGTAGTTCGTGATATGCCCAGTGAGTGGTGGCGCGTTTGCCCTTGAGCAATCCCGCTGCACCCAGCACCAGCGAGCCGGTGCACACCGACGTGATGTACCGCGCGTTGGCGGCCTGGGTCTTGAGAAAGTCCAGAGTCTGGTCATCTTCCATCAAGGGTCCGACGCCACTGCCACCGGGCACGCAGATCACGTCCAGTGCCGGGCAATCATCGAAGGTGGTGGTCGGTTTCAACAGCAGGCCGGTGCTGGCGGTGACCGGCATCAGATCTTTCCAGATCAGATGCACTTTCACATCCGGCAGCGAGGCCAGTACGTCGTAAGGGCCGGTCAGGTCCAGTTGCTGAACCTGTGGAAACAACAGAAAACCGATCTGCAACGTCATGGTGTTTTTTCTCGTGAAGTGGGTGGACGGTTTGACTCTAGGCTCGTAGGCTTTGGCGCATACGCCAATATCCCCACGAATTACGCCAAATGTTGAAAACCATCCATGTACTCGCTTTCGCCAACGTGCAAATACTCGACGTCACCGGGCCGTTGCAGGTTTTCGCTTCGGCCAACGACATAGCCCGCCAGCAAGGCCTGCCGCCACCCTACGCACCGACGGTGATTACCAGTGGCGGCGGGGCGGTGATGTCGTCGGCGGGGTTGGCGCTGTTGGCCGAACCGTTGCCGGATGAGGGCACTGATACCCTGATCATCGCCGGTGGCTGGGGAGTTTACGCAGCGGCGCAAGATGCGCCGTTGGTCGCCTGGGTGCGCGAACATGCCCGTGGCTGCCGGCGGGTTTCTTCGGTATGCACCGGTGCGTTCCTGCTGGCGGCCAGCGGCTGGCTCGACGGCCGGCGCGTGGTCACCCACTGGACCCGTTGCGAGCAGCTGGCGCAGCAGCATCCGCAACTGCACGTCGAGCCCAACCCGATCTTCATCAACGACGGCCCGGTCTGGACCTCGGCCGGGGTGACCGCCGGCATCGACCTGGCGTTGGCCATGGTCGAAGAAGACCTGGGGCGCACCATGGCCCTCGAAGTCGCGAGGCAACTGGTGGTGTTTCTCAAACGTCCGGGTGGCCAGTCGCAATTCAGCGTGACCCTGTCACTGCAACAGGAAGGCAACCGTTTCGACGAACTTCATGCCTGGATCAGCGAAAATCTGGCCCACGACCTTGGCATCCCGACCCTGGCCTTGCAGGCCGGCATGAGCGAACGCAGCTTCGTGCGCCACTACCGCGCCGACACCGGCCAGACCCCAGCCCGGGCCATCGAACTGATCCGCGTCGAAACCGCGCGGCGTTTGCTCAGCGATACCGGCGTGCCGATCAAACGAGTAGCGGTGCAATGCGGCTTCGGCAGCGAAGAAACCCTGCGCCGCAGTTTCCTGCGGGCCATGGGCGTGACGCCACAGGCTTATCGGGAGCGGTTTTCGGTCAGTGCCGGCGCAGATCCACTGGTGTCTTGAGCAACCTTTGCCTGAGTTCGAACATTGTTTAACCCGTATTCACGGCTGCCAAAACCTCTTCTCCCCACTCAACCTCCGATCCAGAAAGCAAGCCGCACTGATCAACGCAAGATGCGTCAATGCCTGCGGCGTGTTGCCCATGTGCCGCCCATGGCTATCGAACTCTTCGGCATACAACCCCAGCGGGTTGGCGTACCTGAGCAACTGTTCGAACTCCAGGTGGGCCTTGTCGAGCTGGCCGGCGCGGGCCAGGCATTCGACGTACCAGAACGAGCACGCGGCGAAGGCGCCTTCGCTGCCGGGCAGGCCGTCGATCTGGCTGTCGTCGTTGCGGTAGCGGTAGATCATGCCGTCGCGTACCAGGCTTCTTTCGATGGCTTGCAGGGTCGCCAGCCAGCGCGGGTCGCGGGCGCTGACGAAACGCACCAGCGGCATCAGCAGCATCGAACCGTCCAGGCCGGTGCCGCCGATGTGCTGGACGAAGTGCCCGCGTTCCTCGCACCAGAAGTTCTCCCAGATGTCGGTGTAGATCGCCTGGCGGGTCTGGTCCCAACGCGCGAACGGTGCCGGTAGCGAGCGCTTTGAAGCGAGGCGGATGGCGCGGTCCAGGGCGACCCAGCACATCAGCCGTGAATGCAGGAAATGGTATTGCTCGCCGCGCATTTCCCAGATGCCGACATCTTTCTGCTCCCAGGTTTCACAGACCTGATCGACCACCTCCACCGTGTGTTTCCAGCCTTCATGGGAGATGGCTTCGCCGTATTTGTTGACCAGGTAAATCGCGTCCATCAGCTCGCCGAAGATATCGAGCTGGACCTGTTCATAGGCCTGATTGCCGATGCGCACCGGTTGTGCGCCACCATGGCCGGACAGGTGCGTCAGCTCGATCTCCGGTAATTCCTGGCGACCGTCGATGGCATACAGGATGTTGAGTTTTATCGGGTTGCCCTGACAGTCGCTGACCCGCCCCCGCAACCAGCGCATGTAGGCGTTGGCCTCTTCGACGAAGCCCAGGCGCATGAATGCATAGACGGTGAACGAGGCGTCGCGGATCCAGGTGAAGCGATAGTCCCAGTTGCGCGAGCCACCAGGGCTTTCCGGCAGGCCGAAGGTGGCGGCGGCGAGAATGGCGCCGTGCTTGCGCGAGGTCAGCAGCTTCATCGCCAGGGCCGAGCGGTTGACCATTTCGCGCCAGCGGCCGCGGTAGTTGGACTGGCCGATCCAGTCGCGCCAGAATTTCAGGGTGCGCTCCAGGCACAGTTGTGCAGCGCCTTCCTTTAAGCGCGGATCGTCGAGGGCACCGAGCAGGAATTGACTGGTCTGGTCTTGTTCGAGGGTGAATTCGGCCACCGCCGCATTGCCGTCGATATGCAAAACCTGATCCGAAGACAGGCGTAGGGACGGCTGATCGACCGCGTCGAAGGTGACGTCTTTTTCATCCATGCGTGCGCGGGTTTTGGCGCGAGCGTAGTCATGACGCACGGCGCAGCGCATCTGGAAGGTGGCGCGGCCGCTGACCACACGGATCCGCCGCATCAGCAGCGGCAGGTCATCCTCGGTGTCACCGACCGGCAGCAGGTCGGTGACCTCGACCACGGCGCGATCGCTGAGCCAACGGGTCAGCAGCACATTGGTGTCGGGCAGGTAGATTTGTTCGCGACGGGCGTCGGGCAGATCCGGCGACAACTGGAAAATCCCCGCCTCGGGGGTGTCCAGCAGCGAGCAGAAGATCGACGGACTGTCGAATTCCGGCCAGCAGAAAAAGTCCACGCTGCCCTTGTCATTGACCAGCGCCGCGCTGCGCATATCGCCGATGATGCCGTGGGCGTCGATGGGGCTTTGGCGTTCGGGGTGATCAGCCATTGTCGCGAAACTCCGGGAACCGGGGGCCTATTCAACTGACTGGTCGGGGTCGGTGAGAGTTCATTTGGCGAAGGGAGGTGAGTTGTCTGTTCTGGCCCCTTCGCGAGCAGGCTCGCTCCCACAGTTGATTGGTGTACGCCGGCCATTGTGGGAGCGAGCCTGCTCGCGATGGGGGCCTTCACATTCAACCAACAATTCCACGCTTCCCCCGCAATCAGCCGTTGTGGCAACGTGCAGTCCCCTGATGAGACCCGTCCCATGGCAAACCCCTATCGCGAGTTGTTCAAAGCCCCCGGCAGCCGCGCATTCGTGCTGGCCGGAATGATCGCGCGCATGCCGATTTCCATGACCGGCATCGGCCTGATCACCATGCTCTCGCAGTTGCAGGGTGGCTACGCAATGGCCGGCGCGGTGGCGGCGACGTTCGCCCTGGCCACGGCGTTTTGTGCGCCGCAGGTGTCGCGGCTGGTGGATCGATTTGGCCAGGGGCGGATTCTACCGGTATCGGCGTTGCTGGGCGGTGGGGCACTGTTGCTGTTGTTGCTGTGCACGCGGTTGCAGGCGCCGCACTGGACGCTGTTTTTCTTCGCCGCGCTGGCCGGTTGCATGCCGAGCATGTCGGCGATGGTGCGGGCACGCTGGACTGAGGTGTATCGCGGCCGCCCCGAGTTGCAAACCGCCTACGCCCTGGAGTCGGTGCTGGACGAAGTCTGCTTCATCGTCGGGCCGCCATTGTCTGTGGGGTTGTGCGTGGTGGCATTCCCCGAGGCCGGGCCGCTGGCGGCCTTGCTGGCGCTGGCCATCGGCGTCACCGCGTTCGTCCTGCAGCGCAGCACGGAGCCGCCGGTGCATCCCCATGAAGAGCATCACCAGGGCTCGATCATCCGTTCCCGCGACATTCAGTTGCTGATGCTGTTGATGGTGGCCATGGGCACCATTGTCGGCGTGGTGGACGTGGTCAGCGTCGCCTTCGCCCAGCATCAGGGCCAACCGGCGGCGGCGAGCATCGTGCTGTCGGTGTACGCCATCGGCTCGTGCCTGGCCGGGTTGGCGTTCGGCGCACTGCGCTCGAAAGTGCCGCTGGCGCGCCTGTTCCTGTACGGCGGGGTGGCGACGGCGGTAACCACCTTGCCGTTGCTGCTGGCGACGAACATTTTCGGTTTGTCATTGGCGGTGTTTGTCGCCGGCCTGTTTTTCGCGCCGACGCTGATTGTCGCCATGGCCCTGGTGGAGCAGATCGTACCGCCGGCTAAACTCACCGAAGGCCTGACCTGGCTGGTCACCGGCCTGAGCATCGGCGTGGCGATCGGTGCCGCCGGCTCCGGCTGGCTGGTGGACGCCTTCGGCGCGCGCAGCGGGTTCTGGCTGGCGATTGCGGCGGGGGCAGTGGTGCTCGGTTCGGCAATCCCGAGCTATCGTCATCTGAAATGAAGATCTGACAGCGGGGCATTTCCCTGTGGGAGCGAGCCTGCTCGCGATAGCGGATTATCAGTCGACATCATTAGTGTCTGACACACCGTCATCGCGAGCAGGCTCGCTCCCACAAGGGATCTCTGTATGACTAATTTCCGGCGTGCCTCATCCGTTCTCCAAGCAGACAACTCTCGAGGAAAGCCCGGTGACCCCGCTGACATTGCTGTGCCTGCCCTATTCGGGCGCGAGTGCCATGGTCTATAGCCGTTGGCGGCGAAAACTGCCGGAGTGGCTCAAGCTGCAACCGGTGGAACTTCCGGGGCGGGGCGCGCGCTACGATGAGCCCTTGCACACCGACATGCGCCGTCTGGCGCTGCAACTGGCCCAGGAACAGAAAGCCACGCTCAAGGCGCCGTATGCATTGTTCGGGCACAGCATGGGGGCGCTGCTGGCCTGCGAGATGGCCCATGCGTTTCGCTCGCTGGGTTGCCCGGAACCGGTGGCGCTGTTCGCCTCGGGCACCGCCGCGCCGACCCTGCGCGCCGATTACGACCGTCAGTATGCCGAGCCGCAAACCGACGCCGAACTGATCGAGCAATTGCGCACCCTCAACGGCACCAGCGAAGAGATCCTGGCCAATGAAGAGTTGATGAGCCTGACCCTGCCGGTGCTGCGCGCGGACTTCCTGCTGTGCGGGCGTTTCGAGCCGGTGCAGCGCCCGTTGCTCAGGTGCCCGGTGCACGTGCTCGGCGGCAAGACCGACCGCGCCACCGCCGAACAGTTGATCGGCTGGAGCCAGGAAACCCGTGGCAGTTTTTCGGTGGACATGCTCGCGGGCGGGCACTTCTTCATCCATGAGCAGGAAGCGAAGGTGCTGCGGGTGATCAAGGATCAGCTTGAGGTGCATCATCGGCGGCTTTCCATGGCTGCCGTGGGTTAACACCACTCCCAAATTTCACCCGATCCCTGTGGGAGCGAGCCTGCTCGCGAATGCGGTTTATCAATCAACGTTGATGTTGGCTGATCCACCGTTTCGCGAGCAGGCTCGCTCCCACATTTTTGATTTTCAGCGGCCCAGAATTTCGCGTTTCATCCCCTCCTGATACTTGTTCCCCTCCGCTAATTTTTCCCGCCTGCATTCGTTTTATAGGGACGACGCGCCCTTGCGCCTGCTGCCTACTGATGCGGATGCCGATAGATGAATGCTGAAGACTCCTTGAAACTCGCTCGCCGGTTTATCGGGTTGCCCCTGGAAAAGCGTCAAATGTTCCTTGCGGCCTTGCACAAGGAGGGCGTGGATTTCGCCCGTTTTCCGATTCCGGCCAGCATCGAGGCTGAGGATCGCCTGGCGCTGTCGTACGCCCAGCAACGCATGTGGTTTCTCTGGCAACTGGATCCCCACAGCGGTGCCTACAACCTGCCGGGCGCGGTGCGGCTGACCGGGTGCCTGAACCTGTCGGCGCTGGAACAGGCGTTCGCCAGTCTGGTGGCGCGGCATGAAACCCTGCGCACGGTGTTCGCTCGTCAGGCCGATGACAACCTGTTGCAAGTCCCTGCCACGGCGCCGCTGCGGATCGAACACATGGATTTCAGCGCACTGCCCGCCGAGGAGCGCGAACGTGCCGTGGCTGAAACCGCCGAACAGCAATCGGTACTGCCGTTCGATCTGTCGACCGGTCCGCTGCTGCGGGTCACCTTGCTCAAGCTCGCAGGGCTTGAGCACGTGCTGTTGCTGACCCTGCACCACATCGTCTCCGACGGCTGGTCGATGAACGTGCTGATCGACGAATTCATCCGCTGCTACGACGCCTTCGATGCCGACACGCAACCGCAGCTGACGCCGCTGCCTATCCAGTACAGCGACTACGCCCTGTGGCAGCGCCGCTGGCTGGAGGCGGGCGAGCAGGCGCGGCAACTGGCGTACTGGCAGGCGCAATTGGGCGATGAACATCCTGTGCTGGAACTGCCGCTGGATCATTCGCGCCCGGCGATGCCGAGTTATCGCGGTACCCGCTACGAATTCGCGGTCCAGGCGCAACTGGCCGAGCAACTGCGCAGCACCGCACAGAAGCACAACATCACCCTGTTCATGCTGTTGCTCGGTGCTTTCAACACTTTACTGCATCGCTACACCGGGCAAACCGACATCCGCGTCGGCGTGCCCATCGCCAACCGCAACCGCGCGGAAATCGAAGGCCTGATCGGCTTCTTCGTCAACACCCAGGTGCTGCGTACCCAACTGGACGGCCAGACCCGGGTCGACGACCTGCTGCGCGCCATCAAGGAAACCGCCCTTGGCGCCCAGGCCCATCAGGACCTGCCGTTCGAACGCCTGGTCGAAGCGCTGAAACTGGAGCGCAGCCTCAGCCACACGCCGCTGTTCCAGGTGATGTACAACCACCAGCCGCATGTAGCCGACATGGCCTCGGTCAGCACCGCGTCCGGCCTGGAGCTGGGCAGCATCGACTGGCAAAGCCGCACCACCCAGTTCGACCTGACCCTCGACACCTGGGAAAAGGGCGGCATGCTGCACGCCGCGCTGACCTACGCCAGCGACCTGTTCGAGGCCGATACCATTGCGCGCATGGCCCGGCACTGGACGCGCCTGTTGCAGGCGATAGTCGACGACTCGACGCAAAAAATCGGCGAGTTGCCGATGCTGACGGCGGATGAGCAGCAAGTGCTGGTGCAGGACTGGAACCGCACCACCGAGATCTATCCGGTCGAGCAGTGCATGCATCAGTTGATCCAGGCCCAGGCCCGACGCACCCCCGGCGCACCGGCACTGGTGTTTGGCGATCGTCAGCTCAGTTATGCGCAACTCGACGCCCGCAGCAATCAACTGGCGCACTGCTTGCGCGAGCAGGGTGTCGGCCAGGATGTGCTGGTGGGGATCTGCGTCGAGCGTTCACTGGAAATGGTCATCGGCCTGCTGGCGATTCACAAGGCCGGTGGTGCCTACGTACCGCTGGACCCGGAATACCCGGCTGAACGCCTGGCCTACATGATCGAAGACAGTGCGATTGGCCTGCTGCTCACCCAAAGCACTTTACTCGGCGCACTGCCCACCGAGGGCGTCAAGGTCATCGCCCTGGATCAGGAGCAAGACTGGCTCGACGGCTACAGCGAGTCCTGCCCGCCAGTTGAAGTGCATCCACTGAACCTGGCCTATGTGATCTACACCTCCGGTTCCACCGGCAAGCCCAAAGGCGCCGGCAACAGTCACGCGGCGCTGGTCAACCGCTTGTGCTGGATGCAGCAGGCTTACGGGCTGGATGGCAGCGACTCGGTGTTGCAGAAGACCCCGTTCAGTTTCGACGTATCGGTGTGGGAATTCTTCTGGCCGCTGATGACCGGCGCGCGCCTGGTGGTGGCGCCGCCGGGTGCGCATCGTGAACCGGCGCGGTTGATCCGCCTGATCGGTGAGTACGGCATCAGTACGCTGCACTTTGTGCCGTCGATGCTCCAGGCGTTCATCCACGAGCCGGGTGTCGAGGCTTGCACCGGCCTCAAGCGCATCGTCTGCAGCGGTGAAGCCTTGCCGCTGGATGCCCAATTGCAGGTGTTCAAAAAGCTGCCGGGTGCCGGGTTGTACAACCTTTATGGCCCGACCGAGGCGGCCATCGACGTCACCCACTGGACCTGCATCGACGAAGGCGCCGACAGCGTGCCCATCGGCCGGCCCATCGCCAACCTGCGCACCCATGTGCTGGATGCACAATTACTGCCGGTTCCGGCCGGCGTGGCGGGGGAGTTGTACCTCGGTGGCGCCGGGCTGGCGCGCAGTTATCACCGGCGTCCGGCGCTCAGCGCCGAGCGTTTTGTGCCGTGCCCCTTCCATGACGGTGCGCGCTTGTATCGCACCGGCGACCGCGTGCGGCAGCGCGCCGATGGGGTGATCGAATACCTCGGGCGCCTCGACCATCAAGTCAAATTGCGCGGCCTGCGCATCGAACTGGGGGAAATCGAAACCCGGCTGATGCAGCATGCGTTGGTGCGTGAGGCCGTGGTGCTGGTGCAGGGTGGCAAGCATCTGGTGGCGTATCTGGTGCTGGAAAACGCCGACACCGATGCGCAGTGGCCGCAAACCCTCAAGGCCTGGCTGCTCGACAGCCTGCCGGAATACATGGTGCCCACCTACCTGATGCCGCTGGACGCCTTGCCGGTGACCGCCAACGGCAAGCTCGACCGCAAGGCTTTGCCGCCGCCCGATGCCACGCCGCAACAGGCATTTGTTGCGCCACAGGATGCGATGCAGATCGCGCTGGCGCAGATCTGGCAGGACGTATTGGGCGCGGAACCCGTGGGCCTCGAAGACAATTTCTTCGAGCTCGGCGGCGACTCGATCATTTCCATCCAGGTGGTCAGCCGTGCCCGCCAGGCGGGCATTCGCCTCAGCCCGCGGGATCTGTTCCAGTACCAGACCGTGCGCAGCCTGGCATTGGTCGCGGCGTTCGACAGCCGCAGCACTGTCGATCAAGGCCCGGTCAGTGGCGAGGTGATCCTGACCCCGGCACAGCATTACTTCTTCGAACAGGCCATCGCCCAGCGTCAGCACTGGAACCAGTCGCTGCTGTTGACGCCCCGGGACGCGTTGAATCCTGAGGTGTTGGAGCAGGCCTTGGTTACCGTCATCAACCACCACGACGCCTTGCGCCTGCGCTTCATCGACGGTGCCGAAGGCTGGCAGCAGCGCCACGCAGCGCCAGTCGAGTCAGCTGGATTGTGGCAGCGTCGGGCGTCTTCGACCGAAGCCTTGACCGCCCTGTGCGATGAAGCGCAACGCAGCCTCGATCTGGCAAGCGGGCCGCTGCTGCGTGCCTTGCTGATCAGCCTCGACGATGGCAGCCAGCGCCTGTTGCTGGTGGTTCATCATTTGGCCGTGGACGGGGTGTCATGGCGGGTGTTGCTCGAAGACTTGCAACAGGCTTACCGGCAAGTGGCGCTGCCCGAGAAAACCAGCGCCTATCAAGCCTGGGCCGCGCATCTGCAACAGCATGCCGGCACCTTGCCTGGGCAAATGCCGTACTGGCAGGCGCAACTGGCGGACGCCCGGGACCTGCCGTGCGACAACCCCCAGGGCAGCTTGCAGCAGCACCACGGGCACAAGATCGAATCCAGACTGGATGCCGAACTGACCCGTCAGTTGCTGCAACAGGCCCCGGCGGCCTATCGCACCCAAGTCAATGATCTGTTGCTCACGGCGTTGGCGCGGGTCATCTGCCGCTGGAGCGGGCAGGGCTCGACGCTGATCCAGCTGGAAGGCCACGGCCGCGAAGACCTGTCCGACGACCTCGACCTGAGCCGCACCGTCGGCTGGTTCACCAGCCTGTTTCCGCTGCGCCTGCAACCCGAGGCCGGGGTGGCAAATTCGATCAAGTCGATCAAGGAGCAACTGCGCGCCATTCCCGGCAAAGGCCTGGGCTATGGACTGCTGCGCTACCTGGGCGAACCGGCGCAGCGCCAGGCCCTGCAAGACTTGCCGGCGCCACGGATCACCTTCAACTACCTGGGGCAGTTCGATCGTCAGTTCGACGACGCCGCGCTGTTCGTCCCGGCCCCGGAAAGCGGCGGCCAGGCTCAGGGCGATGATGCGCCGCTGGCCAACTGGCTGACCGTGGAGGGCCAGGTCTATGGCGGGCAGCTCTCGCTGCAATGGGGCTTCAGCCGTGACATGTTTGCCGAGTCCACGGTGCAGCGACTGGCCGATGCCTACACCGAAGAACTCAAGACGCTGATCGAACATTGCTGTGCGACAGCGCCAGGCCAGGTTACGCCGTCGGACTTCCCGCTGGCGCGCATCACCCAGGCACAACTCGATGCCTTGCCTGTTGCGGCGCCGGCCATCGAGGACGTTTACCCGCTGACGCCGATGCAGCAGGGCATGCTGTTCCACACCCTGTACGAACCCCAGGCCGAGGCCTACATCAATCAATTGCGCCTGGACATCCAGGGTCTGGAACTGGCCGCGTTCGGCCGGGCCTGGCAGGCGGCGATCAACCGACACGACATCCTGCGCAGCAGCTTCCACTGGCTGGGGCTTGAGTGCGCGCATCAGGTGATTCATCGCCAGATCGATCTGCAACTGCAAGTGATCGACGCAGCCGACATCGATCTCGATGCACTGGCCGCCGAGGAGCGCAGCCGTGGCTTCGAACTCGGCGCCGCGCCATTGTTCCGCCTACTCCTGGTGCGTCGGGGCAGTGAAGGCTGGCACCTGATCCATACCAGCCATCACATCCTCATGGACGGCTGGAGCAACGCCCAGTTGCTCGGCGAAGTGATCCAGCACTATGCCGGCCAGACGTTGGCCAGGCCGTTGGGGCAATACCGCGACTATCTGGGCTGGATTCAACAGCAGTCGCTGCTGGCTGGCGAGCAGTTCTGGAGACAGGCGTTGGCGGCGCTGGAAACGCCGACGCTGCTGGCGCAAGCCTTGCCGACGCCTGCCCATGGGTACGGCATGGGTGAACATCAATTGACCCTTGAAAGCGCCGCGCTGCAGCGCCTGAGCGATTTTGCCCGCCAGCAGAAAATCACCCTCAACACCTTGCTGCAAGGCGCCTGGGGCCTGCTGTTGCAACGCTACACGGGCCAGTCCTGTGTGGCGTTTGGCGCAACGATTGCCGGACGCTCCGCGCCGCTGCCGGGCATAGAGCAGCAGTTGGGGCTGTTCATCAACACCTTGCCGATCATCGCCGCGCCGCAAGCGGGGCAGTCGGTGGCCCAGTGGCTCAACGACCTGCAAGCCCTGAACCTGAGCCTGCGCGAGTTCGAACACGTGCCGCTGTACGACATTCAGGGCTGGGCCGGGCAACAGGGAGCGCTGTTCGACAGCCTGCTGGTGTTCGAGAACTTCCCGGTGGCCGAAGCCCTCAAGCAAGGGGCGCCGGCGGGCCTGACCTTCGGTGCGCTGCACAATCACGAAATCACCAGTTACCCGCTGACTCTGGGCATCGAAGTCGGCGCCAGCCTGCGCCTGGATTTCAGTTTCGACCGAGCCCGGTTCAGTGCCGCGCAGATCAGCCAGTTGGGCGCCAGCCTGTTGCAGGTGCTGGAGCAGTTCGTCGCACAGCCACAACAGGCATTGGGCGCGGTCAGCTTGCTGGATGCACTGGCGCAAGCAATGGTGCTGGCGTGTTCCCGTCCGCCGGTGCCGCCAATCGATAGCCCGTTGTTGGCTCATCAGCGGTTTGAGCAACAAGCGGCACGCACCCCCGATGCGCTGGCGGTGATGGTCGGTGACGAGCGCCTGACCTACGCCCAGCTCAATGCGCAAGCCAACCAGCTCGCCCATCGCCTGCGTGCCCAGGGCGTGGCGCCGGGGCAGCGGGTGGGCCTGTCGGTGCGGCGCAATGGGCAGATGATCGTCAGCCTGATGGCGATCCTCAAGTCCGGCGCCGGTTATGTGCCGCTGGACCCGGATTACCCGGCCGAGCGCCTGGCCTACATGATCGAAGACAGCGGCATGGACCTGCTGCTGGCGCAACCGGGCCTGCTGGCCGATGTAGCGCTGCCGCAAGGTTTGCCGCGCCTGGCGCTGGAGCCGGGCGCAGACACCGGGTATTCCACCGACAACCTGATCAACCTCGCCAGCGCCGAAGACCTGGCCTATCTGATCTACACCTCCGGCTCCACCGGACGCCCGAAAGGCGTGTGCCTGGCCCATGCCGCACTGCGCGAGTTTTGCGTGATCGCGGCGCACTATTCACAACTCACCCCGCAAGACCGCGTGCTGCAATTCGCAACGTTCAGCTTCGACGGCTTTGTCGAGCAGTGCTACCCGCCATTGTGCGTGGGCGCGGCGCTGGTGATGCGCGGCGATGAACTGTGGGACACCGACACCCTCTATCGCCAGATCATCGAGCATGGCGTGACCCTGGCGGATTTGCCGGCGGCCTACTGGTTCCTGCTGTCTCAGGAGTGGTCCGCGCACCCGCAGCGGGACAAGGGGCGTTTGCGTCAGGTCCACGTCGGCGGCGAAGCCATGTCCCTCGAAGGCCTGAAGCTGTGGCACGCCGCCGGTCTGGGCGATGTGCGCCTGCTCAACACCTACGGGCCAACCGAAGCCACGGTGGTGTCCAGTACCCACGAATGCACACTGGCCGATACCCGCAATCACATTGGCGTGCCCATCGGCAAAGCCCTGCCGGGGCGTGCGCTGTATGTGCTGGACAGCGAAGGCCACCTGCTGCCGACCGGTTGCGTCGGCGAACTGTGCATCGGCGGCGACGTAGGCCTTGCCCAGCGTTATCACCAGCGACCGGGCTTGAGCGCCGAACGCTTCATCGCCGATCCGTTTTCCAGCACGCAGGGCGCGCGGCTTTACCGCAGCGGCGACCTGGCGCGCTATCGCGAGGACGGTGCGCTGGAGTACCTGGGACGCATCGACCATCAAGTGAAAATCCGTGGTTTCCGGGTTGAGTTGGGTGAGCTGGAAGCGCATCTGCAAGGCTTGCCGATGATCAGCGAAGCCGCAGTGCTGGTGCATGAAGGCGTTGGTGGCAAGCAATTGATCGGCTACGTAGTGCCAGCCAGTGATGAATGGCTGAACTCAGATCCCCGTCAACTCACCGACACTGTACGCCGCGCCTTGGGCGAGCGCCTGCCGGAGTACATGCTGCCGGCGCAACTGGTGTTGTTGGCCGCGTTGCCGCTCAACCGCAACGGCAAACTCGACCGCGCCGCGTTGCCGGCCCCGCAGGTCTGGGAGGCCGACGTTGGCAGCGCCCCGCAAGGCGCACTGGAAATCGAACTGGCGCAGATCTGGCGGCAGGTGTTGCAGGTCAATCGTGTCGATCGGGAAAACAGCTTCTTCGAATTGGGCGGGCACTCGTTGTTGGCGACGCAAATCGTCTCGCAGATCCGCCAGCGCCTGGGCCTTTCGGTGAGTTTGCGCAGCCTGTTCGAACACCCGCGCCTCGAGGATTTCGCCGCTCAGGTGCAGGCGCTGCAACACAGCTGTGAGCGCCCGGCGCTGGTGGCGGATACCTCTGGCGAACGTCAGCCGTTGTCCTTTGCCCAGCAGCGCTTGTGGTTCCTGTGGAACCTCGAACCGGACAGTTCGATGTACAACATGCCGGGTGCCTTGCGTCTGCGCGGCGAACTGAACCTCGATGCCCTGCGCCGAACCTTCGAAACATTGGTGCAACGTCACGCCGTATTGCGCACCACCTTTTACGAAGAAGACGGCCAGACCTGGCAGCGGGTGCATCCGCAACTGCCGCTGAGTTTTATCGACAGCGACCTGCGGCATCTGCCGGCGCCGGACGTCGAAGCGCAGCAACTGGCCCGCGAGGAGGTCGCCCGGCCATTCGACCTGCGCCACGGTCCGTTGTTGCGGGTGCGGGTGCTGCGGGTCGCGGATGACGAACATGTGCTGTTGCTGACGGTGCACCACATCGTCGCCGATGACTGGTCGTTCCGCGTACTGATCAATGAATTCGTCACGCTCTATCCAACCCTCAACCGTGGCCAGACCCCGCAACTGCCGGCGCACAGCGTGCAGTACGCCGACTTCGCCAAATGGCAGCGCCAGTGGCTGGAGCAGGGCGGCGAGTTGCAGCGCCAACTCGACTACTGGCAGCAGCGTCTTGCCGAGCCACAAGCGGTGCTCGAGTTGCCCGCCGATGGCGACCGGCGCACGGCGCAAGAGGGTGCCAGTGCTCATTTCACCTTCAGCGCCGAACTCAGCCAGCAGGTGCGCGACTTTGCCCAACAGCGCGATCTGTCGCTGTTCATGCTGCTGCTGGCCGGCTTTACCCTCGTCCTGCGCCAGCGTACCGAGGTCAGTCGGGTGCGTATCGGCACCGATATCGCCAACCGAAATCAAGCCGAGCTTGAAGAAATGGTCGGCTTCTTCGTTAACCAATTAGTACTGCAAGTGGAGGTCGATGCCGAGCAGTCGGCGGCGCAGTTGCTGGAGGCCTGTCGCCGGGCGGTGCTGGAGGCTTCGGACCATCAGGACCTGCCGTTCGAGCGTCTGGTGGAAGCCTTGCGCTTGCCGCGCCGGGCCGGCCGTTCGCCGCTGTTCGACATCAAGCTGATCTACCAGGAAGGCGTCGGTCGCTTGTCGTCGATGGAGGGCCTGGAGGTCGAGGACTTCCCGTCCGGGCGCCAGGCCGCCGAGATCGGCATGGTCGCCGCGTTCTACAACGATGCCGAGCACATTCACCTGAGTTTCGAAACGCCGGTGGGCCAGTACCTGCCGAGCACGCTGGAGTGTTTGTTCGAACAGATTCAGGCAGTGCTCGAAGCGCTGATACGAGGTGACGGGTTGCAGGTTGGCGAGTTGCTGAACCTGGCCGGCGATGTCCAGCGCCTTGCCGATGCGCGCTTGAGCGAGCAACGCAAGGCGTTGCTCGGCGGCGCCATGGCGATCAAGCGCCGCTCGGCGAACCGTGGCGCACCGGCGACGCAATCCGCGGCGGACTGATTCAGTCGGCGGCGCCTTTGAGCGCCGCCGTCAACATTTTCTGGAGGGGTTTATGACCGTTTCAACGACCAAGTCCATTCCCAAGATGGGTCGTGGTGCCCGCAAGAGCCTGTCCACCGATCCGACGCGGCTGGTGAGTTTTGCGCCGATGTTCGAAGGCCTCAGCATGCCGCTGGTGTGCCGTCCGGCCGTGTCCGGCGTGAGCCTGGTGGAATGGGCGACCCAGAATCGCGCGCTGATCGAAAGCAAGCTGCTGGAACACGCGGTGATTCTGTTCCGTGGCTTCCAGGTGGCTGATATCGGCGAGTTCAACCGCTGCGTCGACGGGATTTCCGGCGGTGCCCTGGAGTACCTGTTCCGCGCCTCGCCACGGACCCAGATCAGCGGCCAGTTCAAGATCTACAGCTCCACCGATTACCCGGCGCCGGAGAAAATCTTCCCGCACAACGAACACTCGTATTCACCGGTATTCCCGCGTCACCTGTATTTCTACTGCGACACGCCGTCGACCACCGGTGGTGAAACGCCCTTTGGCGATACCCGCCGGATCCTCGCGCGGATCGACCCGGCGGTGCGCGAAGAATTTGCCCGCAAACGCATCATGTACGTGCGCAACTACGGCGACGGCATGGGCCTGCCATGGCAGACCGTGTTCCAGAGCGAGGATCGCGCCGAGGTCGAAGCCTACTGCGCAAAAATCGGTATCCAGGCCGAATGGAAGCCGGGCAATCGCCTGCGCACCCGGCAGAACGGCCCGGCCATCGTGCGCCATCCACTGACCGGCGAGCGCATCTGGTTCAACCACGGCACCTTCTTCAACGCACTGACCCTGCCGGACAGCATCCGTGACAACTTGCTGCGTGAATTCGGCCCGCAAGATTTGCCGCAAAACACCTTCTTCGGCGACGGCTCGCCGATTCCCGAGGACGTGATTCGTCACCTGCAAGGCATCTACCGCGAGGTGATGGTCGAGTTCGCCTGGGAGAAGGGCGACGTGGTCCTGCTCGACAACATCCTCAGTGTGCATGCGCGCAACGAATTCACCGGCTACAGAAAAATCCTCACGGCCATGGCCATCGCGCAGAAAAGCGCCGACCTGGAACAGGAATAAGGACACCCGACATGAACACCACCGCCCTCGAACCATCGGTAGACGTATTCCAGACTTCGGCCCAGCAGGCCTTTTATTTGCGTGCCCAGGAGCTGGGCGCACGACCGCTGTTCGCCGCGCTGACGTTGCCGGTCGCCCGGCCAGTGGACGCCCAGGTATTGCGCAGGGCACTGGAAACACTCAGTCAGCGCCATGAAATCCTGCGCACGCTGTACCGTCGTCTGCCGGGCATGAAGTGGCCGGTGCAGAGCCTGTGCGATGGGTTGCCGCTCACCCTTCTGGGTAACCAGCCTTCAGTGGCCGATGCCTTGAGCCGCAGCCGTGAAGTCATGGTTGAAGATTCGAATCAGGCGCTGGTGGTGGCGCAGGTTGAAGACGAGGCAGGGCAGCCTTTCATCACCCTGCTGGCCCCGGCATGCAGCATCGACGAGGCATCGCTGCGGGTGCTGGCGAGTGAACTTGGCAGCCTGTTGCGCGGTGAAACCCTGGTCGACGACGAGGACGCGCTGCAATACCTGGACTACAGCGCATGGCAGGAAGAACTGCGCGAAGAGGACATCGGCCACCAGGGCGCGGCGTTCTGGCGCAACCTGCAATCGCAGTTCGTCGTGGCTCATCGCGTGCCGTTCGAAAAAGCCGTCGAAGTCACTCTGGTTCGTCGTCAGGCAACGTTGATTGACGCCCCATGGCTTGCTGGCGTGCAACGGGCCGCTGCTGGAGCAGGCGTTGAGGCAGAGCAATTGGCGCTTTTGCTGTGGACCGCATTCGTTGCACGCATCGGCCACCAGGAAAAGCTGCTGATGGGCTGGCAGGTGGAGGGGCGCAACGAGCAAACCATCGCCACCCTCGGACGCTTCGCCCGGCGTTTGCCGGTGGCCTTCGATCACCGCAGCCAGCAGACACTGGCACAAGCGTTGGTGGCGTTTGCCGCCAGCGTCGAACAGTCGCTGTCGTGGCTCGATTGCCTCAATGAATTCGAACTGAGCGCCGAAGGTACCGCGCCGCTGCGTTACGGCTTCGTCTATCAGGCCGCCATTGAAAGCGCTATCGAGGTGGACGACGGCAACCCCGAAGTCCTTCGCCTGCGTGTGCAGGGCGATCAGTTGCAGTTGTCGTGCCTTGACGGTGCACTGCCCGAATCGATGCTGGTTGAATGGCTGGAGCAGTTTGTCGAGTTCAGTCACCAATTGCTGGACTCGCCCGAAATGACCCTGGCTCAGGCGAATCTGGTCGATGACGCACAACTGACCCGATTGGTCGAAGGCTTCAACCCGAATGCCACCGAGCAGGCATTGCCGTTCCGCTTCCTGCAAGAACTGTTCAGCGAACAGGCGCACCTGCATCCGCAACGCATCGCCCTGAGCGTCAACGGTCAGCGCCTGAGCTATGCCGAACTGGATGCACGCTCCAATCAGGTGGCCAATGCCTTGCGCGGCCAAGGCGTGACACCGGATGAAGTTGTTGCGGTCTACGGCCAGCGCTCCCTGGAAATGGTCATCGCCCTGTTGGGCACGCTCAAGGCTGGCGCTGCGTACTTGCCGCTGGACCCGAACTACCCGATCGAGCGTCTGGCGTTCATGCTCGCCGATACCGGCGCGCGCCATGTGCTGGCCTGCCAAACGCTGCCGGATGCATTGCCCGGTGAGCGGATAATTTCCCTGATGCCGGGGGCCGAAGTCTGGTCCGCCGCGCAAACCCGGCCTGAGCCACAAGGCGACAGCGCCAATCTGGCCTACGTCATCTACACCTCCGGTTCCACCGGAAAACCCAAGGGCGTGATGATCAGCCATGCCAACGCCGTGGCCTCGACCCTGGCGCGCAATGCCTTTTATCGCCAGCCGCTGCGCGGGTTCCTGATGCTCTCGTCATTCTCCTTCGACAGCTCGGTGGCCGGGGTTTTCTGGGCGTTGGGGCAGGGCGCGACCCTGTGCCTGCCGGACGAAGACAGCTACAAGGATCCGGCGCAACTGGCGGCGCTGATCCAGCGCGAAGAGATTTCCCACTACCTGACCTTGCCGTCGTACCACGCACAGATTCTCGAACACCTCGACCGCCAGGCGCTGGCCTGTGTGATCGTCGCCGGCGAAGCCTGCAGCAACGCACTGCTGCAGCGACATCGCGAGGCATTGCCGGGGGTGGCGCTGGTCAACGAATACGGCCCGACCGAGGGCACCGTGTGGTGTTCGGCCTGGGAGTTGCCCCTCAGCGATGATGACGACAGCATCCCCATCGGCCAGCCGATTGCCGGTATGCGCATCCATTTGCTCGGCCCGGACCTGCAACCGGTGGCCGTGGGCGTCGAAGGCGAGTTGTATGTCGGCGGGGCCGGCATTGCCCGAGGCTATCTGCAACGGGCCGCGCTGACGGCCGAGCGTTTTGTCCCCGACCTGTTCGCGAAGGCGGCGGGCCAGCGCCTGTACCGCACCGGCGACCTGGCGCGCTATCGCGCCGATGGCGTGCTGGAGTATCTGGGGCGGGTCGATCACCAGGTGAAAATCCGCGGTTTCCGCATTGAGCTGGGCGAAATCGAGTCGGCCATGCGCAACGCGCCGGGCATCGAGGACGCGGCCGTGATTGCCCGGGAAACCCCGACCGGCCCGCAATTGCTTGGCTTCGTGGTGTCCCCGGCCGACACCGCCGACATCCGCCTCAACGAATTGCGCAGCCACTTGGCCGAGGCACTGCCCGAGCACCTGCAACCGGCGCGCTTGCAGGTGCTGGAGCGCTTCCCGTTGATGCCCAACGGCAAACTCAATCGCCAGGCCTTGCTCGATCTCGATGTGCGCCGCAGCGTCTTCGTGGCGCCGCGCAACGACCTGGAAAAAACCCTGGCGGCGATCTGGGCCGAAGCGCTGCACGTCGAACGCGTCGGCGTGCACGACAACTTTTTCGAACTCGGCGGGCACTCGCTGCTGGCCACACGCATTCGTGCGCGGATTCAGGAAGAACTGAACCTGGCGATCCCGCTCAAGTTGTTTTTCGACGGTGACACCCTGGAACGCCTGGCGGCGCAGATCGAGCAGTTCCGTCAGCACAGTGAACATAAAGAAAACGATGTAGACGCTCTTGAAGCGTTGTTCGACGAAGTGGATGAGGAACACGCGCGATGAGTGCTGCACCGGACAGAATGATGACCCTGGCCCAGCGTTTCTGCGGCTTGAGCGCGGACGCCCGGCGCGCGTTGCAACAGAAGATGCATGACCAGGGGCTGACCCTGGAACTGCTGCCGATCCCGCCACGGGACCGCGCCGTCGACACGCTGCCGGCGTCCTATGCACAGCAGCGCTTGTGGTTCCTCTGGCAGATGCAGCCCCAGGCCACTGCCTACAACCTGACCGGTGCCTTCCGCCTGAGCGGCGAACTCAACCCTGAGGCGCTGGCGCAAACCCTGAGCGCGCTGGTGCAACGTCATGAAGTGTTGCGCACCACCTTTGTCTTCGATGATCAACAAGTGCTGCAAAAGATTCACCCGCAGATGGACACCCCGCTGGTCGAGGCCACGGCGGCCAGCGAGGTCGAACTGCAACGCCAGATCGCTCTCAACGCCGAGCAACCGTTCGACCTGCAGCACGGTCCGTTGATGCGCTGCCGCTTGATCCGCCTCGATACGCAGCAACATGTGCTGGTGCTGACCTTCCACCACATTGTCACCGACGGCGGCTCGCTGCCGATCCTGTTGCAGGAGTTCACGCGGCTCTATGCACAACTGAGCGCCGGGCAGACCCCGCAGCTACCGGAGCTGGGCATTCAGTACGCCGACTTCGCCCGCTGGCAGCGCCTGTGGCTGGAGGCCGGCGAGGCCGAACGCCAGCTCGATTACTGGCGCGTGCAGTTGGGCCGCGAACACCCGCCACTGAACCTGCCGACCGACCGTCGTCGCCCGGCGATCCCGAGCCAACAGGGGGCCAGCGTCGAGCTGGAAATCCCCACTGCGTTGACTGCTCAACTGCGTGAGCTCGCCCGCCGCGAAGGCTGCACCCTGTTCATGGTGCTGATGGCAGCGTTGCAGACACTGTTGCATCGCTACAGCGGCGAGCAGGACATTCGTGTCGGCGTGCCGATTGCCAACCGCACCCGCCAGGACGTGGAAAACCTGCTGGGCTTTTTCGTCAATACCCAGGTGTTGCGCAGCCAGCCACGGGCCGACCAGCCGTTTGGGCAATTGCTGGCCGAGATCAAGGCCGCGGCGCTCGGCGCACAGGCCCATCAGGATTTGCCCTTCGAGCAACTGGTCGATGGCCTGGGCGTGGAACGCAGCCTGAGCCACACGCCGCTGTTCCAGGTGATGTTCAACCACCAGCGCGACAGTGGCGGCCCGCAACGCTGGGACCTGCCGGGGCTGAGCGTCGAACCGCTGATCTGGGATGAGAAAACCACCAAGTTCGACCTGATGCTCGACACCGTCGAAAGCGACGAGGGCATCCATACCTCGTTCGTGTATGCCACCGAGCTGTTCGACGTCTCGACCATCGAGCGTCTTGGCCGGCACTGGCTGAATCTGTTGCAGGCGATTTGCACTGACAGCACGGTTGCCTTGGCGGACCTGTGCATGCTCGACGCCTCCGAGCAGCAGGCCACCTTGCGCGACTGGAATCGCACTGCCGGGTTGAACAGCGATCAGGCGAACCTGTTGTGCGCCCATCAACTGATCGAAGCCCAGGCCGCCGCGCACCCGAACAACATCGCCGTGACCTGCGACGGCGTCACCCTCACTTACGCCGAACTGAACCGACGCGCCAACCGCATCGCCCATTGCCTGCGCGAGCGCGGCGTTGGCCCCGATGTGTTGGTGGGCATCGCCCTGGAGCGTTCGCTGGAGATGATCGTCAGCCTGGTGGCGATCCTCAAGGCCGGTGGCGCCTACGTGCCGCTGGACCCGCAATACCCGCAGGACCGCCTGGCCTACATGCTCGCCGACAGCGGCACGCGCCTGTTACTGACCGATTCCGCGCTGTTGCCGCACCTGCCGTTGAACGAAGGCATTGAAGTGATCTGCCTCGATCACGCCAGCGACTGGCTGTTGGAGGCCAGTGCCGACAACCTGCCGAACCTGACCGCTCCAGCGAACCTGGCCTACGTCATCTACACCTCCGGTTCCACCGGCAAACCCAAAGGCACGCTGCTGCCCCACAGCAACCTGACGCGGCTGTTCAGCGCCACCGAGCACTGGTTCGGTTTCAATGCGCAGGATGTGTGGAGCCTGTTCCACTCCTATGCCTTCGACTTTTCCGTGTGGGAAATCTTTGGCGCGTTGTTCTACGGCGGCAAGCTGGTGGTGGTGCCCCACGCGGTCAGCCGCTCCCCGGAAGACTTCGCCCGCTTGCTCAGTGATGAGGGAGTCACGGTACTCAACCAGACCCCTTCGGCCTTCCGCCAGTTGATGCCATTCGCCTGCGCCAACGCGCCAGACATGGCCCTGCGCTGCGTGGTGTTCGGCGGCGAGGCGCTGGACGTGACCAGCCTGCGTCCGTGGTATGACGCCTTCGACGACCGGCAGCCGTTGCTGATCAATATGTACGGCATCACCGAAACCACCGTGCATGTAACCTACCGGCCGCTGTCCCGCGCCGACCTCGATGGTGCCAATAGCTCGCCGCTGGGGGAGCCGATCGGCGATCTGCGCTGGTACGTGCTCGACCCGCGCCTGAACCCGGTGGCCAAGGGCTGCGTCGGTGAGTTGTACGTCGGCGGTGCCGGCCTTGCCCGCGGTTATCACCAGCGGCCCGATCTGACCGCCACGCGGTTCGTCCCGGACCTGTTCGCCGCCGAGTCGGGCGCGCGCCTGTATCGCACTGGCGATCTGGCGCGTTATTGCGCCGATGGCAGCATCGAGTACGCCGGGCGTATCGACCATCAGGTGAAGATCCGTGGTTTCCGCATCGAACTGGGGGAAATCCAGGATCGTCTGCAAAGCCATCCGGCCATCGAGCAGGCGCTGGTCCTGGCACCGCAGGTCAATGGCAGCCCGCAATTGGTCGCGTGGTTCACCGCGAGCGGCGACGACAGTGATTTGCGCCACTCCCTGCGTGAACATTTGCAGGCCGGTTTGCCGGACTACATGGTGCCGGCGCATCTGATCAAACTCGACCAATGGCCGCTGACCAGTAACGGCAAGCTTGATCGCGCTGCATTGCCCAAGCCCGACGCAACGCTGGCGCAGCAGGCATACACGGCGCCGATGGATGAGCTGCAAACCGAGTTGGCGGCGATCTGGCAAGACGTGCTCAAACTTGAGCGCGTGGGCATCGACGACAACTTCTTCGAACTGGGCGGCGACTCGATCATCTCGATCCAGGTGGTCAGCCGCGCGCGACAGGTCGGGATTCGCATCACCCCGCGGGACCTGTTCCAGCACCAGACCGTGCAGAGCCTGGCGAAGGTCGCGGTACGCAGCGCCGGGTTGGTCATCGACCAGGGGCCGGTGCGTGGCGAGGTGCTGCTGACGCCGATCCAGCACTGGTTCTTCGAGCAAGACATCGAGGCCCGTCACCACTGGAACCAATCGCTGCTGCTGGAACTGCGCGAGCCGCTGGACAGCGACAGCCTGCAACAGGCCTTGGCCGCGCTGGTAGAACATCACGACGCGTTGCGTCTGCGGTTGCGTCAGGTTGACGGCGTCTGGCAACAGGCCCAGGCCGAGCAGTGGAACCGTGCCGAGGTGCTGTGGCAGCGCCAGGCTGCCAATACCGATGAATTGCTGGAACTGTGCAACGCCGCGCAAGCCAGCCTGAATCTGCAGGACGGCCCGCTGTTGCGCGCCTTGCTGGTGGACATGGGCGCGGCGGGTCAGCGCCTGCTGCTGGTGGTGCATCACCTGGCGATGGACGGCGTGTCCTGGCGATTGCTGCTGGAAGATTTGCAAACCGCGTATCAACAAGCGCAGCAAGCTCAACCCCTGCGTCTGCCAGCGAAAACCAGCGCCTACCAGGCCTGGGCCGCTCGCCTGCAAACTCATGCGCAAAGTGCTGCATTGGCCAGCCAAGCCAGTTACTGGCAAGAGCAGTACCGCGACGTGCAGGTGCAACTGCCCGCCGACAACCCCCAAGGCAGCCTGGCCAGCCAGCATGCCGTGAGCGTGGAAACGCTGCTCGACAGCACATTGACCCGGCAACTGCTGCAGGACGCCCCGGCGGCTTACCGCACCCAGGTCAACGACCTGTTGCTGACGGCACTGGCGCGGGTGCTGGGCAACTGGACCGGTCAAACTTCGACGCTGGTGAAACTGGAAGGCCATGGCCGCGAAGACCTGTTCGACGACATCGACCTGACCCGCACCCTGGGCTGGTTCACCTCGATCTTCCCGGTGAAACTCACCCCGGCGGGCGATCTGGCTGCAAGCATCAAAGCGGTCAAGGAACAGCTGCGCGCTGTGCCTGACAAGGGCATCGGTTTCGGCATCCTGCGTTATCTGGCCGACGCCGGTCTTGAGGATCTGCCGTCACCGCAGGTCACCTTCAACTACATGGGCCAGTTCGATGCCAGCTTCGACGAGCAGGCGCCGTGGCGCCCGGCCCGGGAAAGCGGTGGCGCCGAGCAGGGCGCATCGGCTGAACTGGACCGGGGCCTGAGCATCAACGGTCAGGTGTATGCCGGGCAACTGCGCCTGAGCTGGACCTTCAGCGGTGACGTGTTCAACCCGCAGACCGTGCAGCGTCTGGCCGATGCCTATGCCCTGGAGCTGCAACAGCTGATCGAACATTGCCTGAGCGGTGCCGGCGGGTTGACCCCGAGCGACGTGCCACTGGTGCGCGTCGATCAGGCGCAGCTGGATGCCTTGCCGCTGGCGGCCAGCCAGATCGAAGACATCCTGCCGCTGTCGCCGATGCAGCAGGGCATGTTGTTCCACAGCCTGTTCGCCCCGGATGCCGGAGCCTACGTCCCGCAGATGCGCGTGGATGTGCAGGGGCTCGACGTCGAGGCGTTCCGCGATGCCTGGCAGCAGACGCTGCAGCGCCATGAAGTGCTGCGCGCGGCGTTCTTCAGCGAGAGCAATGGCTCGCGGCCGCTGCAAGTGATCCTGGCCGACGCCACGCTGCCGCTGACCGTGCTCGACTGGTGCGATCAACCCAAGGTTACCGAAGCGCTGGATCGGCTGGCCGAGGACGACCGTCTGCGCGGTTTCGACCTGACATTGGCGCCGTTGCTGCGCCTGACCCTGGTGCAGACCGCCGATGACCGCCATCACCTGATCTTCACCAACCACCACATCCTGCTGGACGGCTGGAGCACTTCGCAGTTGTTCGGCGAAGTGCTGCAGCGGTATTGCGGAATCATGCCGGCGCCGAGTGTTGGCGGTTATCGCGATTACATGACTTGGCTGGGCACCCGGGATCGCGCCGCGTGCGAAGCGTTCTGGCTGGAGCAATTGCAGTCGTTCACCGAACCGACGCGACTGGCCGGCGCCTTGCCGGGGCCGGTTGCCGGGCAGGGCGATGCTCATCGCACCCTGCACCTGAGCCTGGACCGCGCGGCCACCGAGCGCCTGAGCGGCTTTACCCGTCAGGCCCGCGTCACGCCCAACACCCTGCTGCAAGCGGCGTGGCTGTTGCTGTTGCAGCGCTACACCGGGCAGCAAACAGTGGCGTTCGGCGCCACGGTGTCGGGGCGTCCAAGCGAATTGCAAGGGATCGAGCAGCAGATCGGTCTGTTCATCAACACCTTGCCGGTGATCGCCACACCGCACCCCGAGCGCACGGTCAGCCAATGGATCGATGAAGTCCAGGCGCTCAACCTCAAGTTGCGCGAAGTCGAATACACACCGCTGGCGGATGTGCAGCGTTGGGCCGGTCACTCTGGCGAGGCGCTGTTCGACACGCTGCTGGTGTTCGAAAACTACCCGGTGGCCCAGGCGCTGGAGGAGGGCAATGCCAGCGCGCTGAAGTTCTCCGGCATCAGCAATCACGACCAGACCAGCTTCCCCTTGGCCATCGCCGCCGAGCTGGGTGAATGCCTGGATTTGCGTTTCAACTACGACACGGCGCTGTTCAGTGCAGAGGCTATCGAAGGTCTGAGCACACGTCTGCTGGCATTGCTCGATGCCATGGTCAGTGAGCCGCAGCAGCCATTGGGGCGCTTGAACCTGCTCGATGCCGCACAAACGGCGCAGCAGATCGAGGGCTTCAACCGCACCGCGCAGGCCTGGCCGGATGTGCGTCCGGTTTACCAGTGCTTCGAAGCCCAGGTGCTGCAAACCCCGGAGGCCCCGGCCCTGGTGTTTGCCGGCCAGACCCTCGGCTATCGCGAACTCAATCGACAGGCCAACCGGCTGGCGCACTACCTGCGCAGCCAGGGCGTCGGCGCCGAAGTGCTGGTGGGCATTGCCGCCGAGCGTTCGCTGGAACTGGTGATCGGCCTGCTGGCGATCATGAAGGCCGGTGGCGCCTACGTGCCGCTGGACCCGGACTACCCGCGCGAACGCCTGGAGCACATGTTCGACGACAGCGGCGTACACCTGCTGCTGACCCAGCGTCATTTGCTTGAGCAGTTGCCGATTCCGCCCGCCACCACGGCGATTTGTCTCGATGACATGGCCGGTTTGCTGGACGGCCTGAGCAACGAAAACCTGCCCTGTGTGGTCGAGCTGCAATCGCTGGCCTACATGATCTACACCTCCGGCTCCACCGGCAAACCCAAGGGCGCGGCCAACCACCATGAGGCCTTGTACAACCGCTTGGCGTGGATGCAGGGCGCGTACCCACTGGATGGGCGCGACACCGTATTGCAGAAAACCCCGTTCAGTTTCGACGTGTCGGTCTGGGAGTTTTTCTGGCCATTGATGACCGGCGCACGCCTGGCCGTGGCCGAGCCGGGTGCCCATCGCGATCCGGCGCAACTGGTCAGCTTGATCGAGCAGTACCAGGTCAGCACCCTGCATTTCGTGCCGTCGATGCTGCAGGCGTTCGTTCAGAGCGAAGGCTTCGAGCGTTGCGCCAGCCTGCGGCAGGTCATGTGCAGCGGCGAAGCCCTGTCGGCGGACTTGCAACACAGCCTGTTCCGCGTGCTGCCCAACGTTGGCCTGTACAACCTGTACGGCCCGACCGAAGCGGCCATCGACGTGACCCACTGGACTTGTGTCGACGACGGCGGCTTCAGCGTGCCGATCGGTCAGCCGATTGCCAACCTGGTGACCTACATCCTCGACGACAGCCTGCAACCGCAAGTGGCGGGCTGCGTTGGTGAGCTGTACCTGGGCGGCATCGGCCTGGCCCGTGGTTATCACAACCGCCCGGAGCTGACCGCCGAACGCTTTGTCACCAGCCCGTTCAGTGAGCAGGGCGAGCGCCTGTACCGCACCGGCGACCTGGCGCGTTACCGCGAGGACGGCGTGATCGAATACGTCGGGCGCATCGACCATCAAGTGAAGATCCGCGGCTTGCGCATCGAGCTGGGGGAAATCGAAGCCTGCCTGCTGGAGCATCTATCGGTGCGCGAGGCCGTGGTGATCGCCCTCGACGTTGGCAAATCCAAGCAACTGGTGGCTTACGTCACAGGTGATGCTGCCGTTGATCCACTCAAGCAACACCTGCGCAACGCGCTGCCCGAGCACATGCAGCCGAGCCACGTGCTGCTGCTCGATCAGTTGCCGGTGACGCCCAACGGCAAGCTCGACCGCCGCGCATTGCCGCAACCGGACCTGCAAGTGCGCGAATACGTTGCGCCGCGCAGTGCCGTGGAATCGACCTTGCAAGCGGTGTGGCAAGAATTGTTCGAAGTGCCGCAGGTGGGCATGCACGACAACTTCTTCGAACTGGGCGGCGACTCCATCGTCTCGATCCAGGTCGTCAGCCGGGCGCGCAAGGCCGGTTTGAGCATTTCACCCAAGGACGTGTTCAGCCATCCGACCCTGGCCGGGCTGGCGACGGTGGCCCAACCGGTCGTGGCGGATGAAGCCGTGCCGGCGCTGGTTGCACCGGCAGCGAAAATCGAGCTGAGTGACGTGCAGTATCAAGCGCTGGAATTGACGGCGGACGAAGTCGAGGACGTCTATCCGCTGTCGCCGATGCAGCAAGGCATGTTGTTCCACTCGGTGCAGGACGGCGATTCGGGGCTGTACGTCAACCAGATCGAAGTAGGCGTGCGCGGCGTTGACGGTACGCGTTTCCGCGAAGCCTGGGCCGATGCCGCCCGGCGTCACGCAATTCTGCGCACTGCATTCCTCTGGGAAGGCGACAAGGAGCCGCTGCAAGTGGTGCGGCGCGATGCGCCTTCGCTGTTGACCGAACTGGACTGGCGCGGGCTCGATGATCAGCCTGAGCGCGTCCGCCAACTGGCCCTCGAGGAGCGCGAACGCGGCTTCTCGTTGAACCGCGCACCGCTGTTGCGCCTGTTGCTGGTGCGCCTGGAAGACGACCGCTATCGCCTGATCTGGACCTACCACCACATCCTCATGGATGGCTGGAGCGTGTCGCGCCTGATCGGTGAAGTGCTGCGCCATTACAGCGGCGAGGAGCACGAGCCGGTGGCCGCCTATCGCGACTACATCGACTGGCTCGGCCAGCAAGTCGCCGAGGCCAGCGAAGCGTTCTGGAAAGAAAAACTCAGT
Organism: Pseudomonas sp. BF-R-30; assembly: GCF_019956175.1. Classification (NCBI taxonomy): domain Bacteria; kingdom Pseudomonadati; phylum Pseudomonadota; class Gammaproteobacteria; order Pseudomonadales; family Pseudomonadaceae; genus Pseudomonas; species Pseudomonas sp. BF-R-30. The sequence goes on from NZ_JAHBDE010000001.1 coordinate 59,435, forward strand.
AACCTCGAAGGCGCCACGCACCTGGCCCGCGCACTGCCGGTCAAGGCGCCGCAAACCGGTTATCACGCGATCTATACGCACCTGAGCGCCGGGCAGACCGCGGGTTTGCAGGCCTTTGCCCAGCAACAGCAAGTGACCCTCAACACCCTGGTGCAAGCCGCGTGGTTGCTGCTGTTGCAGCGCTACACCGGCCAGCGCACGGTGACCTTCGGCGCCACGGTGTCCGGGCGCCCGGAAACACTCAACGGCTCGGAGAACATGCTCGGGCTGTTCATCAACACCTTGCCGGTGGTCAACACGGTGCCGACCGAAGCCAGCGTCGGCGACTGGCTGCGGGAGATCCAGGCCTGCAACCTCGACATCCGCGACTTCCAGCAAACCCCGCTCAGTGATATTCAGCGCTGGGCTGGGCAGAGCGGGCAGTCGTTGTTCGACAGCATCATCGTGTTCGAAAACCAGCCGGTGGACCGTACCCTTCGCGAGTGGAACGGCGATTCCCTGCGCTTCGAGGACGTTTCCGATTTCGGCCTGACCAGCTTCGCCATGGACCTGATGGTCAGCCTCGACGAGGGGCTGCGCATCGAGTACATGCACCAGCGCGATCAGTTCGATCTGGCCACCGTGGAAATCCTGCGCAGCCACATGGAAAGCCTGATGCAGCGCTTGTGCGACGACGCCGGGCGCGCCGTCGGTGAGCTGGGCCTGCTGACCCTGGACGAAGGGCGGGCGCTGGACGGCGAACTGCCGGTGGTGGCCGAGGGGGACGAGACGCCCGTGCACGAACTGATCCGTCAGCGTGCGCGACTGCAACCGGATCACACGGCGCTGGTGCTCAGCTATGCCGATCGCGACGCCGAGCAGTTGAGTTATGCCGAGCTGGACCGTCGCTCCGATGCCCTGGCAGTGCATCTGCTGGAGCAAGGCGTGCAGGCCGAAGACGTGATCGGTGTGTTCATGGAGCGCTCGCTGGAGCTGGTGGTGTCGCTGCTGGCGGTGATGAAGTGCGGTGCGGCCTACGTGCCGCTGGACCCGCAATACCCGCAGGAACGCCTGCGCTACATGATGGCCGACAGCGACATGCGCTTGCTGCTGACCCAGGAGCGTCTGTGCGATAGCGCGCAACTCAATCCGGGCACGGCGATGGTCGCAGTGGATCGCTTGAACCTCGACGTCGATGTGGCGGTGCCATCGAGTTCCGTGCACGCCGAGCAACTGGCCTACCTGATCTACACCTCGGGCTCCACCGGCAAGCCGAAAAGCGTCGCCGTCGCCCACGGGCCTTTGAGCATGCACGTGCAAGCCATCGCCGAACTGTACGAGATGGACCCGGACAATCGCGAGCTGCATTTCATGTCGTTCGCCTTCGACGGCGCCCATGAACGCTGGATCACCGCGCTGATCAGCGGCTCGACCCTGGTGATCCGCGACAACAATCTGTGGACCGCCGAGCAGACCCTGGCGGTACTGCACCGCCAGCGCATCAGCGTCGCCTGCTTCCCGCCGGCCTATCTGCTGCAACTGGCCGAACACGCCGAATTGCAGGGCGGCAACCCGCCGCCGGTGCGCATCTATTGCTTCGGTGGCGACGCGGTGCCGGACGCCACGTTCGAGCGGGTCAAGCACACACTCAAGCCGCAGTTCCTGGTCAACGGCTATGGGCCGACGGAAACCGTGGTCACGCCGCTGCTGTGGAAAATCGCCGCCGACGGCCACTGCCAGGCGATGTATGCGCCGATTGGCCAACGCGTCGGCAGCCGCACCCTGCACGTGCTGGACATGGACCTCAACCCGCTGCCGGTGGGCATGGTCGGCGAGCTGTACATCGGCGGACGGGGTGTCGCGCGTGGCTACCATCGTCACCCGTGGCAGAGCGCCGAGCGCTTCGTTGCCGATCCGTTCAGCACCGAAGGCGGGCGCCTGTACCGCACCGGCGACCTGGTGCGCCGTCGCGAGGATGGCGTGTTCGATTACGTCGGGCGTATCGATCACCAGGTCAAGGTGCGCGGCTTCCGCATCGAACTGGGTGAAATCGAAGCCCGCCTGCGGGAGCAGGCCGGGGTCAACGATGCGCTGGTGGTGGTGCGTGACAACGGTCAGGGGCCGCAACTGGTGGGCTATGTGGTAGCGGCGCAAGATGATGGCCTCGGCCCGCGTTGCCAGGCGGCATTGCGCGAGAGCTTGCCCGACTATATGGTGCCGACCCAGGTCGTGGTGCTGCCGCGCTTCCCGTTGACCCCTAACGGCAAGCTCGATCGCAAGGCCTTGCCGGACCCGGCCTTCACCGGCCGTGACTACGTGGCGCCGCGCACGCCGCTGGAATGGGCACTGGCAGACATCTGGCAGCAGGTGCTGGGCATCGAGAAGGTCGGCATTACCGACAACTTCTTCGAGTTGGGTGGCGATTCGCTGCGTACCCTCAAGGTGATCTCGAAAGTGCGCGCGCTGAATGAGCCGGGCTTCCAGCTGAAACTGCGGGACATGATGGCCAAGCCGACGATTGCCGGGTTGTCCGGTGTCGATGAACAGCCGCTGCGACACAGTCCGCAACCGCTGTTGCTGCTTAATCAGGTGGTGAATGATCAGCCGCCGCTGTTCTGCCTGCACGCCGGTTTCGGCACGGTGTTCGACTACGAGCCGTTGGCCCGACGCCTGGATGGCGAGCGCACGGTGTACGGCGTGCAATGCCGGATGCTGCTCGACCGGCAGTGGCACGACAGCTCGCTTTCGCAGATGGCCCAAGATTACGTAGAGGCTATCCGCGCCCGGCAACCCCTGGGGCCGTACCACGTGCTGGGCTGGTCGCTGGGCGGGGCGTTGGCGTTGATGGTGAGTGACTTGTTCGAACAGCAGGGCCAGCGAGTGGCGTTTGTCGGCCTGGTGGACAGCTTTGTGCCAACCCGGGTCAATGCCGTCGCCAGCCCGGATGAGTGGCGCACGGATCTGGCCGAGTTCCTCGGTGCAACCTTGGGCATGGATGGCGAGGTGATTGCCCGGGTGTTGAGTACCGAGTCGACGGGGGACCACGAGGCAGTGGCGCGGATCATTCGTGCGGTGATCGACAGCGAAAGCGATCAGGCCAGCGGGTACGCGCTGCTCGGTGCTGATGAGTTGGCCCAGACGTTCATGGTCAGCACGCGGTTGAAGGCGCTGTCGCGGCAGGTCGAGACCTTGCCGATTCCGCAGGCCGAGCTGCATTGCTGGTGGGCCGATGGCAACCCGACGGCCGAACGCGCGACCCTGGAGCGTCAGCAACCACGGCTGCGCAAGGTGCAAACGGTAACGGCCGGCCACTTCGATATCCTGCAGCAGGAGGAGTGTCTGGACGCCGTGGTGGCGGCGCTTGGCCGGGAGGTGGTGCCGCTGGTCTAAACCGTTCATTCGTGGTCAGGCCCACTTACCAGTGGCGAGGGGGCTTGCCCCCGTTCGGCTGCGAAGCAGTCGCAAACCCGAACAACGCGGTATGTCTGACTAATCTCAAACGCTGGTTCTGGGGCCGCTTCGCGACCCAACGGGGGCAAGCCCCCTCGCCACAGGTTTCTTGTTCGGCCTGGGAGATTCTTCATTGAACAGGATGACGCCCTAATGAACGGTCCTCACGGTTCGTTTACTGGGCGAGCTTTTTATTTTTGGAGACTACCGCCCATGGCACTGCACCCGGACATCGAAGGGTTTCTAGAGCTGGCCGAGTTCGGCCGCCTCAGCGGCAAAAGCCAACCCATGCATGAGCTGAACCCTAGCGAAGCGCGGCAGCAATTCGAACAGACTTCGCAGTTGCTCGATGCGGCGCCAACGGGGGCGTTGACGGTGACGGAGGTCAGCATTGCTGCACGGGATGGGCATTTGCTCAATGCGCGGCTGTACGCCAAACCGCAATCGGACGGCGAGCCGCGCCCGGTGTTGCTGTACTTCCATGGCGGCGGTTACGTGGTGGGCAGCCTCGATTCCCACGACACCCTGTGCCGGCGCCTGGCGCTGGCGGGGGAGTTTGCCGTGTTGTCGGCGGACTATCGCCTGGCGCCGGAACACCGTTTCCCCGCCGCTTACAACGATGCCGAAGACATCACGCGTTGGCTGGCCATCACCGGAGCCAAGGCGCTGGGGCTGGACGCCAGGCGCATTGCGCTGGCGGGGGACAGCGTCGGCGGCAGCCTGGTGGCCTCGCTGTGCATCGCCATCGCCCAGGACCCGTTGGGATGGCCGCTTGTGCCTCGTCTGCAAGTGCTGCTGTACCCGGTGATCGACGCGGTAAAAAAACGCCCGTCCCTCGAGCGATTCGCCGAAGGCTATCTGCTGGAAGCCACCACGCTGGAATGGTTCTACCAGCAATACCAACGCAGTGAAGCGGATCGTGCCGACTGGCGTTTTTCACCGTTGTACGCCGAGTGCGTGCAACGGCTGACGCCGACGGTGTTGTGGTTGGCCGAATACGACCCGTTGCTCGATGAAGGCTTGGCCTGGGCCGAGAAACTGCGTACTGCGGGGCAACCCCTGGTGCTGGAGGTCAAGGCCGGCATGACCCACGACTTTGCGCGCATGGGCGAGATGGTCCAGGAAGTGCCGGGGATGCTGGGGCAACTGGCGGCGCAGATCAGCGAGAGTTTGGCCTGACGCATGGCGTAGTGATCAGCGACGCAATCCCCCCTGTAGGAGCGAGCCTGCTCGCGATAGCGGCAGCACATTCAACATCGATGTGTCTGACACACCGCCATCGCGAGCAGGCTCGCTCCTACAGTTTGTTTTGCGCTGACTCAGATAACTAAGGCGGATCAAGCCGATCCAGCGCCCGATTCACCGCCAGTTCCCCCAACATGATCACCTGCGCAATCCCCAACAGCGCATTGCGGCTTGTCCCTTCCAGATGATCCACCAGATCGTTGGCCATGACATTGGCCGACGCCAGCGACTCACAGGCATGCACCAGCAGGGTTTCGGTACTGAGTTCGGGATTGACGATGAACATCGTGCTGGGTGTGCGCGGGGTGGCCATGATGTTGGGGCCCGGGTTGAGGTGGTGATCGAGGCTTTCGTGCGGGGAGGCCGGGTCGGAGTCCGGCGGATTCGGAGTTACTTTGAACATAGGTGGATTTCCTAATGGGGCCACGACCATTTCGCTACTAAACGAAAGGGTGGCGGCTGTGCGCAAGTTAGTAGACCGGAGAACCCACCAAATCCGGCGCGTCCGAGGACGCCATGCGCACAGCCACCATTGAGTGCAGGCGAGCCTGACTAAATGACGCTTATGCAACCGAGAGTGGGGAGTGCGGGCTACTAAACCCGATCACTGACAATCAGTGACCCGAATCAAGTTACCGATGACCCCCAAGGCGCACAAGCCGGCGGATTCTGGCGTACCTGTAGGCAACGACGCAAGGCGTTGTGGCTTTCACGAAGTAACCTGTAGGCCGATTAAACAAACACTGTCGAGTGGCATTTAACCCGCTGTTTTGCCTTGTCAGAGAGCGTTGAAAACTTCGGAATCGGCCGGAAGAATCCTACGAAAGTTTGCGGTTGGCCGTCGGAAGTCTGGTGTTTACGATCTATCGCGCAATGAACAGCTGGACCGGCAAATGACAGACCACCTTGCCAGCGACGACAGCGATCCCGGAGGTCAATGTGAGCACCGAGCTTTCCACCACCACCCCAAAGTTCGAAACTGACGAACATGCCGCCAGCTATGACTGCTGGTTCCGCTCCAAGGTGCAGGCTTCGCTTAAAAGCCCGTACCCGAACGTCCCGCATGATCAGGTAATGGTTGATATGCGAGCTCTTCTCGAATCAAAGTCTAATGGACGCGGTAGCGGACCACGCAGAATCAAGCCCATCGGCCTTCTGAAAAAAAACCAAGGACGACTCATTGATGGAACTTAAAAAAAACCTCATCAGTTGCCTGATATTCCCTATCGCCCCTGTGGCCGTCATTTTCCTGACCTCCGCCCTGTGCAGGGAAATCTGGACAGAAAACTTCTACACACCCGGTGAGGACGGTGGAGAAGTCGAGCCCACGCTGGCGCTCTTTATCATTCCACTCCTGCTGGTGATTGCCGCGCCGTTGCTGGCTGGGCTGACAACGTTGACTCGATGGGTGGCGCGGCGTTTTGAACCCGGGGCCTGGTGGCGGTGGTTGATGGCGATTCCACGCGTCGTCCTGGCAGCCATTGCGTTGTTTCTGTTTCTGCTTTCGACCGGTTTCCTGATGGGAGATGTGCTCGGTCCTTTCAGATATTGGCAGGTGGCTTGCGCATGGGCAGCCAGCGCGGTGACCGTCGGGGCATTTGTGGTTCAGCAACTTTCACGTCTAAAGGAGTAGTCCTCAGGCCTCGGACAGGGTTCTGCCGAGCCATCTTCCGCATTCCGTATCGGCTATGTATTATCGACCTCGGCCCGATGCTGCCCGCCGCTCGCTCCCGTTGGGAAAGGTGAAAGCGTCTCCTCCTTCTACAAACCCTGTCGCCTCTCTTGACGGTCGAGGTTTGGCAACGCGAGCACCAAAGCATCTCGGCTACAGGAGCAGTCATGTTTTCAATCGAGCAAGCCAAGCAAATGGCCAGGCAGTTGCGCGCCTCGCTGGAGGAACGCAATCAAGTGGTGACCCATTCCACTGCACTGGAACTGGTCGCCCAGCAACTGGGCTACAAGGACTGGAACACCGCGTCAGCGATGCTTGCCCAGGCAAGCACCCCGTCCACGCCTGCTGCAACGTTCGACAAACCCATTCCAATCTTGCGGATGTTCGACGAAGCCAAGGCGCGTGAGTTCTATCTGGATTTCCTGGGCTTTAGCGTCGAGTTCGAGCATCGTTTCGAGGCGGATTTGCCGCTGTACCTGGGCATCAGTCGCGACGGGCTGCAACTGCATCTTTCCGAGCACCACGGCGATGCCAGCCCGGGCTCGACGGTGTTCGTGCCCATGCACAACATCGAACTGCTCAGGGACGAATTGCAGGGCAAGCGCTACGGATACGGACGCCCGGATATTGTTCAGCAGGGCTGGGGCAAGGAGCTGCAAGTCTACGACCCGTTCGGCAACCGGATTCGCTTCTGCCAGTATTGATCAGACGGTGCGGACCAGGGCGACCCGGTCCGTTTTGAACCACCCGGTATTAAGGATGGACACGGTATGACCACGCAGGACATTTCGCTTCAAGACATCGCCGCGCCTGAAGGCGTTTGTTATGGCTGCGGCAGCCAAAACCCGCACGGGCTGCACATCAAGAGCTTCTGGCATGAAGACGGGGTGCATGTCATGGCGCAGCACATGCCGGATGACAAGTACTGCGGCTGGCCGGGTCTGGTTTACGGCGGTTTGATCGCGATGCTGGTCGATTGCCACTCCAACTGGGCAGCGATGGCATATCACTACCGGGCAGAACAGCGCGAGGTGGGCAGCTTGCCCCACATCACCTGCGTCACCGGTAACCTGGGCATCAAGTACATCAAGCCCACCCCGATGGGTGTCCCCCTGACACTGCGTGCAAAAGTCGAAGGCGAGGTCGGGCGCAAAAGTCGGGTTATTTGCGAGGTCTTCGCCGGGGATGTCCTGACCGCTGTCGGGGACTCCACGTTTGTCCGCGTCGATACCGAGCAACTCAGGGCCGCTGCGCAAGCAGAAAACGGAACCGGGCCACTGTAGGAGCGAGCTTGCTCGCGATGGACTCATAGGCGCAGCGTTTAACCAGTAAACACGCGTAATCGTTAACGACCATCGCGAGCAAGCTCGCTCCTACAAGTGGTCGCAGTCAGCCATCAGGACCGCCGCGCAAGCAGCAAACAAAACCGGGTCACTGTAGGAGCGAGCTCGCTCGCGATGGACTCAAGAGCGCAGCGTTTAGCCAGTAAACACGCGTTATTGTTAACGACCATCGCGAGCAAGCTCGCTCCTACAGGTGGAAGCAGTCAGCCATCAGGGGCGCCGCGCAAGCAGAAAACGGAACTGGGCCACTGTAGGAGCGAGCTTGCTCGCGATGGACTCACAGGCGCAGCGTTCAACCAGTAAACACGCGCTATCGTTAACGACCATCGCGAGCGAGCTCGCTCCTACAAGTGAGAGCACTCAGCCATCAGTACTGCGCGCGCAGGCTCAGGGTCACGGTGCGCGGGTCGCCGTAGAAGTTGGTGCCCCAGGAGGCATCGACGCGGTCGTAGTACTTGCGGTCGAACAGGTTGTTGGCGGTCAGTGTCGACGACAGGTGTTCGTTGAACTTGTAGCCGACTTGCGCCGAGGTAACGGCATAGCCGCCTTGTTGGAACTTCACGTCACGCTGGTAGTAGGTGTCGCTGACCACACGCACGCCACCGCCGACGCTGAAGTCCTTGAGCGGGCCGTCGGTGAACTCGTACTTGGTCCACAGGTTGAAGTTGTGCTTGGGCGTGATGGTGCTGAAGGTCTTGCCTTTGTTGGCTTGGTCGCCGTCCAGGAACTTGGTGGAGGTGTAGGCGTAACCGGTGACGATGCTCCAGTTGTCGGTCAGGTTGCCGCTCAACTCGGTTTCCCAACCCTGGCTGCGTGCCTTGCCTTCGGTCATGTAGGCACCGGAGGTGTTGTCGTATTCGGCGCGGTTTTCATCGTAGATGCGAAAGGCGGCGATGCTGGCGTTCAGGCGACCGTCGTAGAATTCGCGCTTGAGGCCGATTTCGTATTGCTTGCCTTCGCGCGGGCCGACCGGCTCGCCGTTTGTGCCGATTTCGCTTTGCGGTTTGAACACGCCGGTGTAGCTGAAGTAGGTCGACAGTTCAGGGGTGATCTTGCCGATGATGGCGCCGTACGGCACGACCTTGCGGTTGATGCTGGTGTGGGCTTCGCCGAAGTTGTTGAAGAAGGCGTTGGCGTTCTTCGCATCGCTTTCGTACCAGGTGACGCGGCTGCCGCCGATGACATCGAGCCAGTCGGTGACGTTGAACTTGGCGCGGGTGTAGACGCCGTACTGATCGGACTTGGACCAGTTGCCGTTGACGTGCGCATAGTCATTGCGGGGAATGTCGATGCTGCCCGGATTCCACACGTTGATCGGGAAGTACTCGCCGCCGCCGTAGGTGAAATCCTTGTCCAGGTGCTGGTACTCGGCCCCCACGGTGAACTCGTGTCGGCGATCGGCGAACTCGAACGGCGTGGTGACAAAGCTGTCGACGCCGACGGTCTTGATGTGGGTGTAGTAGTCGTAGGCCACGGCCCAGCTGTCACCGGTGGCCGGGTCGACCGCGCCGTCGGCCCAGGTGAAGTTACGCTCCGGGGTTTCGGCATCGCGGTAGGTCAGGGTGGTCTTGAACTGACCGCCGTTGTCCAGTTCGTGGTCGAGCTCGGCGAAGGATTCCCAGACTTTTTCGTTGAGGGTGTTCCACTTGGCATCGACGAAGGTCGAGCGCGGCACGTCGAGCAATGAGCCGTCGGCGTAGGCCGGCAGGCCGAAGGCCGGGGTGGAGTTGTTCTTCTGGTAAGCGCCGCCGACCGACAGGGTGGTGGCCGGGTCGAGGTCGAATTCCAGGCGACCGTAGACCATCGGGCGTTCGTTCTGCGCGTAGTCGACGAAAGACTGGTTGTTCTCGTAGGCGGTGATGAAACGACCGCGCACGGTGCCCTGTTCGTTCAACGGGCCGGTGACATCCACCGAAGAACGGTAGCGATCGTAAGAGCCGGCGGCCAGTTCGCCACCGAGGGCGAATTTGCTCAGGGCGCGCTTGCGCACCACGTTGATCGTACCGCCGGGTTCGCCCGCGCCCTGGTACAGGCCCGACGGGCCGCGCAGCACTTCGATGCGGTCGTACATCGCCAGGTCGAAACTGGTGGCCATGTCGCCCTGGCCGGTGGGCTGCGAGACGCCGTCGACCTGCACCTGGTCGACGAGGAAGCCACGCATGTAGACGTCATTGAGGCTGGAGCCGGAGTTGTAGGTCTTGATGGTCACGCCGGTGACCTGACGCATGGCGTCCTGCAGGCTGTTCAGGTTCTGGTCGTCCATGCGCTGGCGCGTGACGACGGACACCGACTGCGGGATGTCCTTGAGCTTGATGTTGCCTTTGCCGATGGTGACTTCATTGGTGGTGTAGGAGTGCGAGCCTTCGGTGGTTGGCCCCAGCGCCACGTCGGTGATGGACGTCGCACCCAGTTGCAATGCACTGGAGTCACCGGCCGATGGCACCAGCGACACGGTGTTGCCATTCAACTGAAAATTGATGCCGCTCCCCAGCAGCAAGGTTTTCAGTGCCTGTTCCGGTTCCATGTTGCCGGACACCGCCGTGGACTTGATGCCGTTGACCATGTCCTGGCTGTAGAGAATCTGCAGGTTGGTCTGCTGGCCCAGTTGGCGCAATGCGCTGGCCAGCGACTGAGCCGGTACATTGACGTTCACCGGGGCTGCCTCGACCTGGGACGTACCCAGCAGCAACAGGGTCAGCAGCGCGCCCGGCACGACCGTTCGGAATTTCTTTTGCCGTTCGATGGCTAACGCCAAGGGTGCGCGGGACAGAGTAAGGCTTTGCATTGCTCGAATCGCTCCAGAATGGTGTGTGCAGTTTTTTAGTTAATGATAATTATTATTAGACGGGCCACTTTGGCTAAACCGGAAAACAAACTTCAAAAAACAATGATTTGCGTGCGGCCACGGCGCTCAGGCGGTTGCGCGCTCGGTGACGACCCGGCCCGATTCCATGCGCACCAGTTGATCGGCCATATCGAAATAACGGTCGTCGTGGGAGATGACGATGATGGTTTTGCCCAGGCGTTTGAGGTCCGGCAGCAGCTCGGTGTAGAAGATGCGGCGGAAGGTCGGGTCCTGGTCGGCGGCCCATTCGTCGAACACCAGCACCGGGCGTTCTTCCAGCCAGGCATTGACCAGCGCCAGGCGCTTGCGCTGGCCGGTGGACAGGTCGGTGGTGGTGAAGCTGCCGTCCCTGACGCTGACCTTGTGCGCGATCTCCAGCCGTTGCAGGTAGGCGTTGGCATCTTCGGGGATGTGCTGGTCGCCCTGGACCACGTCATCGAACAGGTAGTAATCGGCAAAAATCGTAGTGAACAATTGGCGATAGTCGTCGCGATTGTGCGCATCGATGCCTTGGCCGTTGAGCTGGATCGAACCCTGTTGCGGCGCGTAGAGGCCCAGCAGCAACTTGATCAGGGTGGTCTTGCCGCAGCCGTTTTCGCCGACGATGAAAATGATGTCGCCTTGCTCGATGGTCAGGTTCACCGGGCCCAGGCGAAACGCGTCACTGCCCGGTGCGGCGGGGAAGGCGTAGCTGACGTTGTCCAGTTGCAGGCGGTCGAGCACGGTTGGCCGGATGCCGTTGTCGTTGAGCAGCAGGTGCGGCTCGGGCGAGGAAAACTGGCTCGCCAGCTCGGCGATACGGCGGAAGGCAATCCGCGCCCGGCTCACGATAGGCAAGGTGCTGACCAGATGCTCGATCGGGCCTTTCATGTACAGCAGCACCAGCACGAAACCGCTCATCACCGCTTGGTCGGCGCTCGGCCAGAACGATTGCAGGGCCAGTGCCAGGCCGATGACCACGAAGAACAGCATCGAGCCCAAGGTCTTGGCGATCACGAAGGTGTTGATCGAACGCACCTGGGTGTTACAGATGAAATCGGCGGTGCCCTGGATGCCCTTGACGAACATGCGCTGGCGGCGCGGGCGGTGGATGCGCAATTCCTTGGCACCGCCGGCAATGGCGTTGTAGTGCTTTTGCAAATCGTCTTCGGCATCGCGGGCGGCCATGAAACCCTGGATGCCCTTGCCCTGCGCATAGAACTGGATGGCGGTACCGATGGCAATTGCCAGCACCATCATCAGGAACATCGGCCACGACAACATTGCCAGGTAACCCATGCAGCCAAGGGTCACGGTCAGGGAAATCGCCAGCGGCGCGAAGGCGAAGGCGAAGTCGCTGATGGTGTCGACGTCGTGGGTCAGCACTGGGATCAGCCGGTGGCTGCGATAGCGCTCGATCTGCTCGATGGGCGCCGAAAGGACTTTCTCCCCCAGTGTTTTGCGCAGCCTGGCAATGATGTGCTGGCCAACATAGTTGGTGCCGATGTCGGAGCAGATCGAACTGCCCAGAGCCAGCAGGCACAGGCCGCCGAACAGCGCGACCACGCCTTGGGTCAGGCCGTGCGGCGAATGCAGCGCGTTATTGATGGTGGCCAGCAACACCGTCACGCTCAGGCCACCCACCATGCCCAGGAAAATGGACGCGGCGACGATCAGTCGAAACGGTTTCAACAGGGCCAGTAATTCGCCGATGGCGCCTCGGGTAGGCTGGGTCATGGCAGACAGTTCCTTGGGTCGTAAGGCAGATACCCAGTAGAACGTCTGATGGAGGGCTTAATTTAAACGGTGGGAGACAGGTGGCGGGGCTCGGTTCGCTGACAGGTAGGAGCGAGCCTGCTCGCGATGGCGGACTATCAATCAACTTCTATTGCGACAGGCAGACCGCTTTCGCGAGCAGGCTCGCTCCTACAAGGGGTGCGGGGGATGTCAGAGATTAGGCGTCAAGTCGCGTACGACGCGAAAACCGATCCAGTCGCCACGGGTTTGCGGGTCGATGTCATTGCGGTTGCCCGAGCGGGAAAACACCGGTGCTTCGCCCCAGTCGTTGCCACGGATGCGCAGGGTGTCGCAGTTCGGTTCGGTCCAGGCGCTGCCATCGGTGGGAGCGCCGACGTAGTCCGGGTGGTAGCAGTCGGCGATCCACTCGTAGACGTTACCGTGCATGTCGTACATGCCGAAGGCGTTGGGCGGGTAGCTGCCGACCGGCGAACTGTAGCTGTAGCCATCGGTGGGGCCGTAGGTGTTGGCGTGGGTGGCGATGCTGTACTCGGTGCCGGGGTCGAACGGGAAGGGGAAGGGACCCGTTGACCCTGCGCGGGCGGCGTATTCGCGCTGGGCCTCGCTGACGATGTGGTAGTGCTGGCCGGTCTTCATCGACAGCCAGGCGACGTAGGCACTGACCTCGGCGAAGTTCATGCACACCGCCGGCTGACGCGGGCTCTGTGGATAACGCGGCTTGCTGTTGATGCACTCGCGGCCGGGGCGGGTGTCGCCATCGGGCAGGGTGATTCCGGTTTCCTTGAGGTACTGGTCCCATTCGCCAGCGGTGATCTGGTAGCGGCTCATGGCGAACGGCTTGTCGAACGTCACCTCATGCATCGGGCCTTCATCAGGCTCACGGCCGACTTCGTCTTCCGGGGTGCCCATGGTGAACGTGCCGGCGGGCAGCACGACCATTTCCGGGCAGTTACGGCAATCCTTGAAGACCTTGCCCGGCAGCGGCGCCGTATACGCCTGGGCGAGGCCGGGCATGGCACTGCCGAGCAACGCCAGCAGTATCAGGGCGCCCAGGCCTTTGGAACGCCCCCTGTTCAGGATGTTTTTCATAAGGGTTCTCGCTAAAGGGAATCGGCGGTTCAGAGCTTGCTGGCCATCAGTTCCATCAACTTGTCGATGTGCGCATGGGTATTGAGCAGCCCCGGCGACACACGAATGATCGGCCCGACATCACGGTCCACGGCGTCACACACCACGCGCTGATCCATCAGGAAGTTGGCGACTTCGTCGCAGTCCTGGTTCTTGATGCGGAAGAAGGTGAAGCCGGCGGAATACTCCGGCGACAGCGGCGTGACCAGCTCCACCGACGGGTGTGCCTGCAAACGTTTCTTCAGGTAGCTGTTGATGTCGTGAATGCGCGTCGCGACCTCGGCCTTGCCCAGCTCCAGGTGCAATTTGAAAGCTTCGGTCAGTGCCCAGCGGTGTTCGAACGAGTGGTAGCCGCCGTAGGTCATCACGGTGGAAAACCGGGTGGCTTCAGAGAAGGTCGGGATGGTCGGGGTCACGTCCTTGAGCTCGTCGGAGCGGGCGCAGATGATCCCGGTGCCCCGTGGGCCGAACATCCATTTGTGGGTGCCGGCAATGAAGAAATCGCAGTGCATGTCCGGGAAGTCGACGTTCTCCACGCCGAAGCCGTGTACGCCATCGATCACGTAGAGGATGCGGTCCTTGTCGGCGCGGCCACGGTTTTTCTCCTCCACCAGTTTGCCGATCTCGCCGATGGGCAGCTTCACGCCGCTGCCGGAATGCACCCAGGTCATGCCCAGTACACGGGTTTCGGGGCGAATGTTGCGTTCAATCGCGGCCAGCACTTCGGCGGTCGAGACCTTGTACGGGTCTTCGAACAATTTGATTTTGCGAACCTGGGTGCCGTCCTTTTGGGTGCGGTATTCGAACACGCTGTTGGCGGCGTAGTGCTCGTGTTCGCTGGTGAGGATCTCCTGGTCCGGGCGCACGTGGATACCGGCGTAGATCATCGCCAGGCCTTCGGTGGTGCTGCCGGTCAGGGCGATCTGCGACGGCTTGGCCTTCAAGTAGCGACCGGCCCACACGCGCACCTCTTCTTCGCGGCGTTCGGTTTCGCCGCGATGCCAGTCCATGGCCAGGCCCGGGTTGCGATCGAGATTGGCGCGATGCATCTCGATGGCTTCACGCACGGGAAGCGGGTGCGAGGTCACCAGGAAGTTGGCGAAGTGCAGGTAGTTCGGGTCCTGCGTGAACAGTTGGCGTAACTGGTCCCATTTGTCCTTGGGCAACGGCGCGGGGCTGGCGGCCCGTGCTGGCAGGCTCACGGCGGAGGCCAGAGGGATGCCGGCCGCCAGGATGCCGGCCTGCTTGAGGAATGAACGACGGTTGGTCATGGATTCGGTTCGCTTTGGCAAAAGGAAAAATCAGTTTTTTACGACAGGCCGGGAAGACTTCTGCACCTGGTCCCAGACCCGCAGGAAGTTGCCGCCCCAGAGCTTGGCGATGTCGGCGTCGCTGTAGCCGCGGCTGATCAGTTCGGCGGTCACGTTGCGGGCCTCGCTGACGTCTTTCCAACCGTCCAGGCCGCCGCCGTCGTTGAAGTCGGAACTGATGCCGACGTGGTCGATGCCGATTTTTTTCACTGTGTAGTCGATTGCATCGCCGTAATCCTTGAGGGTGGCCTTGGGTTCTTCATCGAGGATCGAATAGAGCTGGCTGGCGTACTCGCCGAAACGCTGCTCGGGCCAGACGGTGATCACCGGGTCGCCGGGCATCAATGCCATCTCCAGACCTTGCAGCGGTTGCAGGTCGAAACGGGCGCGCAGGGCGTTGAGTTTTTCCTGGGTGGCCTGGCTCAGCGGGCGGATATAGGTGGGGAAGCCGACGATCTGCACCACGCCGCCGCTGTGCTTGATCAATTGCATTTCCGTGTCGCTGAGATTGCGCGGAATGTCCACCAGGGCGCGCGGTGCCGAGTGGGAGGCGACCATCGGCGTGCGGCTCAGTTGCGCCACTTGCTCCAGGGCCTTGGTCGACATCTGCGACACATCGATGATCACGCCCAGGTCGTTGAGGCGATGCACCGCTTGCTTGCCGATGTCCGACAGCCCGCCCAAGGCATCCCGGGAGTCGTTGAAGAACGGCAGCGGCCGCGACGAATCGGCCCAGGCGTTGTTGCCCACGTAGCTGAAGCCGAACATGCGCATGCCGCGCGCAGCCCACTTGTCCAGGGCATTGAGGTCATTGCCCAGCGGGTAGGCGTTGAGCATGCTGATGAACACCGCGAACTTGCCTTCGCCGTGCAGGCGGCGCAAGTCGTCGGGGGTGTAGGCGATGGCCACTTGATTGGGGAAGTCACGCACCATCGCGCTGATGATCTTGTAGCGGGTTTCCTGCTCAAAGCGGGCTTCGTCGACGAAGCCGGCGGTAGGGCGATGGGGCGCGTTGGGACCGTTCCAGATTTCCGGCCAGCCGAAAATCGTCAGCGCCGCCCCGGACAGACGTCCGCGACCGGTCTTGACCAGGTCGAACTGGCCTTCACCGTCTTTGTCGACTTCGTTGCCGGCGGTGCCGAAATCCATGGGCACGGTGATGTGGCTGTCGAACGAGAGGATGCGTTCCTGCAGTTGCTCGGCCTGTTTCATCACCTTGACCGGGTAGCCGGGGTTGTCCCTGAACCAGTGATCCCAGGCCGCGAAGCCTGCACCCGCGCTGATCGCCAGGGCCAGCGGCAGGCCGATGAAAAGAGCCTTTTTCGAACGTGGTTTTGTCATTGCCGTCTCAGTCAGGTTCGCCGCCCCGGATCAGGCGCAGGGGCCTTTGCTATCTGGGGGGAACGAGTGGCTGATCCAATAATTTAGGTGTTTTTGCCGGCCTCATCGCGAGCAGGCTCGCTCCTACATTGGAATGGGTTCTCCTGTAGGAGTGAGCCCTGCTCGCGATGCTTTTAAATTTATGCGGGTAACAAACGTTCTAGCTTGGATAAAGCCTGCTCCATGGCTGACACAGGTAGGGCAATGACGATTTCTCGACGATGGTTCCTCGCGGGTCTGGCGCTGACCGGTGCCGCCGTGCCGGCGGTGTATTACGGGCATCGCGAACTGACCAGGCCGGACCCGACGATCACCCCCGGCGAAGCCTCGTTCGAGGTGGCGGATGTTGCCGGCCAACGCTTGGCGGATACCTTGCGCGGGGTCTGGCAGATTCGTTTCGAAGGTCGTGACGCCGGTATCGAAGGCTTGCCCCTCGAAGGCCTGGAAGTGTTCCTCGACATCGGCCACAAGGGGCGCGGTGTCTGTGGTTATCTGGACACCGCCGAGCGTTTGCGCTCCACCGAAGCGCCCCGTTACCGGGTGCTCGGCGATCTGTCCGGGACCAACCCGAAGCAACTGGGTTGGCGTCTGCTGGGCGCCAGCGGCTGTTGCGATTACGAGTTCGACATGACCCTGGACGAGGTCTGGGCCGGTTTCGGTAATGCTGGCAGCGGCAGTCTCAGTGGACGTGTGCTGGACCTGAATCGGCCACTGATGCTGACCGCCCAGGACAATCGCTTCATCGCCGTCAAACGGGTATTCCCTGAAGCTCGCGAGCGCGCCGGCCTCAATCCGACCCTGCTCGCCTGGCTGGTATCGCCGGAGCACCGGTTGTTCCACCAGCTCTGGCATGCCTCCCGGGACAAGTGGCACAAGCTGTCCGAAGACCAACGCGGCGCCTTGCGCGGGCTCGGCTGGCAACCCGGACCGCGGGACCAGGAGCGCGATGCCCGCGGTGTGCGCAAGGATCGCAACGGTTCTGGCGTGGACTTTTTCTTCATGCACCGGCACATGCTCGGCACCGCGCGTTCGATGCAGGACCTGCCGTCCTGGACGCACTTCCCGTTGCCGCAACCGGAGCTGGCGCGGGACCGGCTCGGCTTTGCGCGTTACTTCGACAATCACGACGGCACCGCGCTGCCGCCGACCTGGCTGGCCGAGGACGATGACGAGTACACGCAATGGGTCAGCGACATCAAGACCGGCGAGACGTATCACAGCAATTTCCAGGTCTGGGAATCCCGCTACCGCGATCCGCGTTACCTGTCGACGCTGACCCTCGGCCAGTTCGGCTCGGAGGTCGAACTGGGCCTGCACGACTGGCTGCACATGCGCTGGGCTTCGGTGCCGCGTGATCCGTCCAACGGTCAGCCGGTGCCGTTCGCCCGTGATCCGGCGGACTTTTCCGCACGCTGGTTTGCACCGGAAAACGATTTTCTCGGCGACCCGTTTTCTTCCCATGTGAGCCCGGTGTTCTGGCATTTCCATGGCTGGATCGACGATCGCCTGGAAGACTGGTTTCGCGCCCACGAGCGTTTTCATCCGGGGCAGGTCAGTCGGCTGCAGGTCAACGGCGTGCAATGGTTCGCGCCGGGACGCTGGGTCGAGATCGACGACCCGTGGCTCGGCCCGAGCACCCACGGTTGCAGCACCACACCGGGGTTGCAGGCCGGCAAGTCAGTGGAAATGGACCCGGAAACCATGAAGCTGGCGTTGCGCATTACCTTTGGCGAGGACGAGACGAAACTGAAGGATTTGTTCCGCAAAGTGCCGCAGCGGCCGTGGTATGCGCGCAATCTGAAGGCTAAGCAAAGCCAGGCTTGATACCCGCGAGGGGGCATTGATGTTGAGTGTTCCTGCCCCTTCGCGAGCAGGCAATGTTGATGTTGGATGTGCCGGCCCCTTCGCGGGCAAGCCCGCTCCCACAGGGTTTTGTGTTTGCCGCATGATCCGGGCACGACACATAACCTGTGGGAGCGAGCCTGCTCGCGAAGGCGTCCTGACAGGCCCAGCAACTACAAGACTTGCCACCCACCCCCAAGCGCCTTGTACAGGGCAATACTCGCCTGCATCCGCGACAACCGCAGCTGCACGTTCAAATCCTGTGCCGCGTACAAGGTGCGCTGGGTCTCCAGCACCGTCAGCAAATCCTCGGCCCCGGCCTGATAACGGCTTTGCGCGATGTTGAACGCGGTTTGCGCCTGGCTCAGTTCTTCACTCTGCCACCCGCGCTGTTCATCCAGTCCGCGAATGCTGTTGAGGGTTTTTTCGACGTCGGCGAAGCCGTTGATGATCGCGCCGCGGTAGGTTTCCAGCAGTTCTTGCTGACGCGCCGTGGCCTTGTCGCGCTGGGCGCCGAGGCGGCCGTTGTTGAACACCGGCGCAAGCAACCCGGCGGTGAGGTTGTAGAAGGGGCTGCGCAGGATGTCGTCGGCCCGGTCGGCACCGGAGCCGATTTCGGCGGTGAGGGTCACGGTCGGCAGCATCGCGGCCCGGGCGACGGTGACGTCGGCCTGGGCCGCGGCCAGTTGCGCCTCGGCCCGGGCAATGTCCGGACGGCGGCTGAGCAACTGGCTGGGTACCCCGGCGTCAATCGCAGGCCAGGTCAGTTGATCGAAGCGTTCCTGACCCAGCGACAGCGCCTGAACCGGGCGGCCGAGCAGGGCGGCGAGGCTGATCCGTGCATCCTCGGCCTGTTGCTGCACCAGCGGCAGCTGGCGTTGCTGCGCCGCCACCAGGCTTTTTTGCTGTGCCAGTTCCAGGGCTGTGGCCGAACCCGAATCGAAACGGGTCTGCACCAGTTTCAACACGCTTTGGGCATTGGCCAGATTCAACTCGGCAATGCGGCTCTGCTCCTGCAACGACAAGGCTTGCGCGTAACCGTTGGCCACACCGCTGAGCAACGTCAGTTCCACGGTGGCCTGATCGAACTCGCTGGCTTTGAGACTGAATTGCGCGCTGTCGCGGCTGGCCTGCTGGCCACCCCAGAAATCGATTTCGTAGCTGGCAACCAGGTTCGCCGTGAAGTAGTCGACGGCGTCGTTATCGCTGTCGGCATCGAGCTGGCTGTAGCCGCTGCCGCGCAGCAATTTCTGGCGGTTGGCGTTGACCCCGGCCTTGACTTCGGGCAGTTGCGAGCCGCCGGCAATCACCGTGTCGGCCTGGGCCTGGCGCACTCTGGCGATGGCCGCGGCCAGGTCGTAACTGCCGAGCCGCGCCTGTTCGATCAGGCGACCCAGTTGCGGGCTGCCGAAGCGGTTCCACCATTGCTGGTTGTCATGGACAGCGCCTGCGGTGTGCCGGGATTGCCAGGTAGCCGGCGGCTGGACGCCGCTGTCGGGGCGCTGTGGCGGGGTGCCGCAGGCGCCGAGCAACAGGCACAGGGTTAACACACTGAGTGGCGGCTTCATCAATCGATCATTCACTGGTAAGGGCCGTGACCGGGTCGAGTCGGGCAGCCTTGCGGGCCGGCATGTAGCCGAAAACGACACCGGTGACCAGGGCGCAGCCGAAGGCACCCAGCACCGCTGTCAGGGAGAACGCGACAGCGACTTCGCTGAAAATCAGCACGCCACCGACGATCAGCGCCAGGGCAATCCCGGTGAGGCCGCCCACCACCGAGAGCATCACCGCTTCGGTGAGGAACTGGCGCAGGATGTCGCGCTGGCGGGCACCGGTGGCCATGCGGATACCGATCTCGCGAGTCCGCTCGCGCACCGTCATGAGCATGATGTTCATCACGCCGATCCCGCCCACCAGCAGCGAAATCGCCGCAATCGAGCCGAGCATCAGCGACAGGGTGTTTTGCGTGCGCGCCTCGGCCTGGATCATCGCCGCGTTGTTGGTCAGTTCGAAGTCGTGCTTGCCGTCGTGCAGGCGCAGCATCAGTTGCTCGATGGCTTTTTCGGTTTCCTTGACCTTGCGCGCGTCGGCGGCGGCGATGGCGATGTACTCGGGATTGTGGGTGCCGAACAGGCGCACGCTCGCGGCGGAGTAGGGGATGGCGATACGGTCGTCGCTGTCGGAGTCGCCGGAGCTGGCGCCTTTTTCCGCGAGCACGCCGACCACCTGGAAGGGTACGTTTTCGATCAGGATGTACTGGCCGATCGGGTTGGCCACGTCCTTGAGCAATTTGGTCCGCACCTTGTGCCCGATCACCGCGACCGCCGCGGCGTTCTGTTCATCGGCGTGGGTGAAGTAGCTGCCTTCGACCACCGGCCAGTTGAAAATCGCCGGGAAGTTGGTGTCGTTGCCGCCGACGTAGCTCATGTGATCGAGGTTGCCAAAGCGCACCCCGGCCTCCTGGCCGTTGACCGGCATGATCCGCATCACCTGGGGCAAGCTGGCAATCGCGGCGACCTCATCGAGGGTGACGATGCCCATGGGCGTGCGCGGGTTGGGTGCCGAGCCGCTGAGGTAAATGATGTTGGAACCGAACGCGCCCATCTGCGCCATCACCTGGCGCTTGCTGCCTTCGCCCACGGCCAGCATCACCACCACCGAGGCGACGCCTATGATGATGCCGAGTAAGGTCAGCGCGGTGCGGAACTTGTTGATCCACATCACTCGCCACGCCGCATGCACGGCATCGACCAATTCGCCTTTCCAGGCGCCGGTGGCTTCGGCGCCTTCGCGCAGGCGCTTGCGCAAATCGACGGCCTGCAGGGCGCCGGGGTTGGCAGAGTTTTGCGCGGTGGGATTGTCCCGGGCGCTGTCGCTGATGATCTCGCCGTCGCGAATTTCAATGATGCGTTTGGCCCGGGCCGCCACTTCGCGGTCGTGGGTGATGAGGATCACCACGTGGCCCTGGCTGGCCAGTTCGTCGAGCAGGGCCATGACCTCGGCGCCGCTGTGGCTGTCGAGGGCACCGGTGGGTTCGTCAGCCAGGATGATGTGGCCGCCATTCATCAATGCGCGGGCAATCGACACCCGTTGCTGCTGCCCGCCGGAGAGTTGATGGGGGCGGTTGCCGGTGCGCGAAGCCAGGCCGAGACGGTCGAGCAGGGCGGCGGCGCGGGCGTGGCGTTCAGCGGCTGGGGTGCCTGCGTAGATGGCCGGCATCTCGACGTTTTCCTGGGCCGAACCGGAGGGAATCAGGTGGTAGCCCTGGAACACAAAACCGAAGGCTTCACGACGCAGCCAGGCCAGTTCGTCACTGTCCAGCGCCGCGACGTTTTCCCCGGCGAAGCGGTATTCGCCCGAGGTCGGGCGGTCGAGGCAGCCGAGGATGTTCATCAGCGTCGACTTGCCGGAGCCGGAAGCGCCGACGATTGCCACGAACTCCCCGGCATGGATCGACAGGTCGATGCCGCGCAGCACATGGACTTCAGGCGCGTCGCCACCGCCGTAGGCTTTGCGGATGTCCGAAAGGTCGATCAGGGGCGTGTGCATTCAGCCGCCACTCCCGTCGATCGGGCCGATCAACAGGTGATCGCCCTCCTGAAGGCCATCGAGGATCTGCACCCGCAGGCGGTCGCTGATGCCGGTGCGCACGTTGCGCTGCTCGATGCTGCCGTTGCTGGCGACCACTTGCGCGGTCTGCTGGTCTGTCTGCGGGCCTGCCTGCAGGGCGGCGATGGGCGCGGTGAGAACGTTCTGCGCCTGACTGGCGACGAAAAATACCTGGGTGGTCATTTCCGCCATCAAGGCGTTGTCGGCGTTGTCGACGTCCAACAATACGGTGTACAGCACCACGCGGGCACTCCCGCTTTTGCTGGTGCTGGCGGGGCTGCCGCCGCCCTGGCCGGTCTGGTCCAGCGGCTTGGGCGGAACGGGGAGGATTTGCCGCACGGTGCTGGTCCAGCGCCGGGTGCCGCCGCTCAGGGTGGTGAACCAGGCGTGCATGCCGGGTTTGACGTGGCCGATGTCGGCCTCCGAGACCTCGGCCCACACGGTCATCGGCGACAGCTTGGCGATGCGCAGGATCAGCGGCGTTTGCTGCTGGGCGTTGAGGGTCTGGCCGACCCGGGCATCCAGCGCCACCACGGTGCCGGCCATCGGCGCATAAATCCGCGTGTAGCCGAGCTCCGCCTGATCGCTGCGCAGGCTGGCTTCGGCCTGGCGGATCTGCGCCTGGAACATCTCGACCCGTGCCTGGGTGGCGCGCAGTTCGGCCTGGGCGGTCTGCACGTCTTCTTCACGGGTGGCGCCGCCGGCGGCGAGGTTCTGTTGACGCTGGTATTTCTGCCGGGCCAGGTCGTGCTGCGCTCGCTGCTCCTGCAGCTGCGCCTTGAGGTTTTCGATGGAGAAGCGCCCGGCATCGAGTTTGGCCTGTTGCGTGGACGGGTCGATTTCCACCAGCAACTGGCCTTCCTTGACCACGTCGCCGACTTCCACGTGAATCTTGTGGATCTGCCCGGAGGCCTGGGCGCCGACGTCGACATAGCGCCGCGGTTGCAGGGTGCCCAATGCCGTGACGCTGCTTTCAATGCCGGTGCGGCTGACCTGAACGGTGACGAGCCCGTCGCGGCCCGGCGGGATGAACTGCCAGGCGGCGACGGCTACCACGGGGATCAGACAAAGTGCTGCAAGCAGGGCGCGTCGGGTCTGTCGGGGACGTTTCATGCAGGGTTCCGGCCTAGGGAAATCGGCCCGTCGTTCAGCAGCGGGTCGATGGCTGAACGCTGCCGGCAGGGCCGGACAGGGACGGGGAGCTGTCCTGTAAACGTAGAAAGCGCCGGGGAATTTAGGTGCTGACACAAACTAATGTAGGAGCGAGCTTGCTCGCGATGGACGTCAACGATAACGCGTGCCGTCTGGGTCAACACGTTGTCCTTGATGCCTTCGCGAGCAAGCTCGCTCCTACGGGGTTTGTGACTAAATACCAGGCAAGTTGAAGCAGTACTTTAAATCTATATGAGAATTACTATAAATTACGCGACTCGAACTGCCATTATCGTGCCACTGTTTATTTCAACGGTCACGCAAAGGGCTCAAGGACAGAAACCGCACCCCCGTGCGGACGGGAGTCATGTTGGAAAACTACTATCGTGAACTGGTGTGTTTCCTGAACGCCAGGCTGGGCAACCGTCAGGTGGCCGAAGATGTGGTGCATGACGCTTATCTGCGGGTCCTGGAGCGTTCCAGTGATACGCCGATCGAGCAGCCCCGGGCGTTCCTTTATCGCACCGCCCTCAACCTGGTTATCGACGACCATCGGCGCAACACCTTGCGTCAGGCCGAACCTCTTGACGTGCTCGACAATGAAGAGCGCTATTTCACCCCTTCGCCGCATAACGTGCTCGATCATGGCCAGCGTCTGGAAATGCTCCAGTGTGCCCTGGCGGAGTTGCCGAGGTTGTGCCGCGAGAGTTTCCTGCTGCGCAAGATCGAAGGCCTGTCCCATCCGCAAATTGCCGAGCAACTGGGCATTTCCCGGGCAATGGTCGAGAAGCACATTGTCAATGCCATGAAGCATTGCCGTATACGGATGCGACAGTGGGACACCCAGTGAGTTTGCGCGGTTAAATTTTTTTTCACGGTCCTCGTTCCTACTCAACAGACGACCTGTTGTGCGGCCCTTAGTGGGTCAGGTCACTTAGGTTCAATGCCCCGCCTTTGAGGGGAACATCCAGAGGACACTGGAAATGACACAGGCAATTGCATCGCCCCTCGTTCACGACCTGATCGGCGTCGGTTTCGGCCCGTCGAACCTGGCACTGGCCATCGCGCTGCAGGAACGCAGGGCGAGCCAGGGCGAACTGGATGTACTGTTTCTCGACAAACAGGCCGACTACCGCTGGCACGGCAACACCCTGGTGACCCAGAGCGAGTTGCAGATTTCCTTCCTCAAGGACCTGGTGACCCTGCGCAATCCGACCAGCCCTTACTCGTTCGTCAATTACCTCAAGGCCCACGGGCGCCTGGTGGACTTCATCAACCTGGGCACCTTCTATCCGTGCCGCATGGAGTACAACGACTATCTGCGGTGGGTCGCCGGGCAGTTCACCGCGCAAAGCCGCTACGGCGAAGAAGTGCTGACCATCGAGCCGGTGCTGCACAACCATCAGGTCGAGGCGTTGCGGGTGATTTCCCGCGATGCGACCGGGCATCAGCAGGTGCGCACCACCCGGTCGGTGGTGGTCAGCGCCGGTGGCACGCCACGTATTCCCGAGGTATTCAAGGCACTCAGGGATGACGGCCGGGTGTTCCATCACTCCCAGTACCTGGCGCAGATGGCCAAGCAGCCGTGCGTGGACAACCGGCCGATGAGCATCGCGATCATCGGAGGCGGGCAGAGTGCGGCAGAGGCCTTCATCGATTTGAACGACAGCTTCCCGTCGGTGCAGGTGGACATGATCCTGCGCGGCTCGGCACTCAAGCCGGCCGACGACAGCCCCTTCGTCAACGAAGTGTTTTCCCCGGAGTTCACCGACCTGGTGTTCCAGCAGCCAGGCAGCGAGCGCGAGCGCCTGGTGAACGAGTACCACAACACCAACTACTCGGTGGTGGACATTGATCTGATCGAGCGAATCTACGGCATCTTCTATCGGCAGAAGGTCTCGGGCATCGCCCGTCATGCGTTCCACACCCTGACCACCATCGAAAAGGCCACCGCCAACGAACGGGGCATCGAACTGGTGTTGCGCAACAACGCCACCGGCGAAGTCTCGGTGCGTCACTACGACGCTGTGGTGCTGGCCACCGGTTACGAGCGGCAGATGCACCGCAAGCTGCTGGCGCCGCTGGAAGAGTACCTGGGTGATTTCGAGGTCGATCGCAACTACAAACTGATCACCGATGAACGCTGCAAGGCCGGCCTCTACATGCAGGGCTTTTGCCAGGCCAGCCATGGGCTGAGCGACACCTTGCTGTCGATCCTGCCGATTCGTGCCGATGAGATTGCCGGCTCGCTGTATGAACACGGCAAGCATCGCGGGCATGGCCGGTCGGTGGTGGATTTGTTGTTGGCCACGGCCAGCTGAGTCAGTAAAGCCGCCTTCGCGAGCAGGCTCGCTCCCACATGGGTTTTGTGAACACAGGTCCATTGTGGGAGCGAGCCTGCTCGCGAAGAGGCCAGAAAGAACACCGCAAATGTTGAATCCTGAACCCTTCCTGAAGAACCCCGCGATTCCCCCCGGCAAGCTTTTATAACGGGTTTACTCTCCAAACTTCGGGGCGTAAGCTTCGCGCGTTTTCATCCATTACGGAGACCCACAGTGGGTACTTGTTCGAGTGACAGTTGTCGGCCGGTCTCGGTAACCGGCATTTTCTCGGCAAGATAACGCGCAGTCTCCTGTGCCGTTGTCTCGCCGACAAGCGAGCAGCGGCATCCTGATCATGGCCCGTCCTGGCCGTGTCCCGACGTCCCTCTCATCGACGCTGAACAGTGCGTGGTTTCGACTTGTTGTCGTGGCCGCCGCTCTATCGACACGCCTGTCATTCGTGACCGGCGTGCCAGGCCTTGCTTTGCCGGTTGTTCCGGCGCAAGAGGCGTGGACCCGCCTGCTCGACGGTTTCCCGGCTGACCAAAGGGGCACCAGCCATGAAACTTAACCTCAAGGAATTCTTCGCAGGCTTCCTGCGTAACCGCCACATCGCCCGGCACTTCCGTAGCCTGGCGTTGCTGGAAACCTTCACCGACACCACGGTCAGCCGTGAAGTCCCGCCCAGCCTGGCGCAAACCCTGGTGGCCGCTGCCGGCAGCGACACGGGTCAATTGCTCAACACCCTGGGCAGTCACACCGACGGCTTGAGCGAGCTTGAAGCCGAGGTCTTGCGCGAGCAGTTCGGCCTCAATGAAGTCGAGCACGAACAACCACTGCCTTGGTGGACGCACCTGTGGCACTGCTACAAGAATCCGTTCAACCTGCTGCTGACGTTGCTGGCGGTCATCTCCTGGCTGACCGAAGACATGAAAGCCGCCATCGTGATTTTCTCCATGGTGGTGCTCTCGACCTTCCTGCGTTTCTGGCAGGAAACCAAATCCAACCAGGCCGCCGATGCCCTCAAGGCGATGGTCAGCAACACCGCCACGGTGATGCGCCGGGACCTTGAGGACCGCGGCGCGCAGCGTATCGAATTGCCGATCAGGCACCTGGTGCCGGGCGATCTGATCGTGTTGTCTGCCGGCGACATGATTCCCGCCGATTGCCGGGTGCTCAGCGCCAAGGACCTGTTCGTCAGCCAGGCTGCCATGACCGGTGAATCGATGCCGGTGGAAAAGTTTCCCCGCCAGCAGGACCGTGACACGCTCAATCCCCTGGACCTGGACAACATCCTGTTCATGGGCACCAACGTGGTGTCCGGCACGGCCATGGCGGTGATTCTCACCACCGGAAACAGCACCTATTTCGGTGCCCTGGCCCAGCGAGTCGGCGCCACCGACCGGGCACCGACTTCGTTCCAGACCGGGGTCAACAAAGTCAGCTGGCTGCTGATCCGCTTCATGTTCGTGATGGCGCCTCTGGTGTTGTTCATCAACGGTTTCACCAAGGGCGACTGGACCGAAGCGCTGCTGTTCGCGCTGTCGATCGCCGTGGGCCTGACCCCGGAAATGCTGCCGATGATCGTCACCTCGACCCTGGCCAAGGGCGCGGTGTTCCTGTCGCGCAAGAAAGTCATCGTCAAACGCCTCGACGCCATCCAGAACTTCGGCGCCATGGACGTGCTGTGCACCGACAAGACCGGCACCCTGACCCAGGACAAGATCTTCCTGGCGCGCAACGTCGATGTCTGGGGCCATGACTCCGATGACGTGCTGGAAATGGCCTACCTCAACAGCTACTACCAGACCGGCCTGAAAAACCTGCTGGATGTGGCGGTGCTCGAACACGTCGAGATCCACCGTGAACTGAAGGTCGGCACGGCGTTTCGCAAGGTCGACGAGATCCCGTTCGACTTCACCCGCCGGCGCATGTCGGTGGTGGTCGCCGAGCGCGATCAACCGCACTTGCTGATCTGCAAGGGCGCGGTGGAAGAGGTGCTGGCGGTGTGCTCGCGGGTGCGTCATGGCGAAGTCGATGAGGCCTTGACCGAAGAACTGCTGGCGCGCATCCGTCAGGTCACGGCCACGTTCAACGCCGAGGGCCTGCGGGTGGTTGCGGTAGCGGCACGGCCAATGGTCGAAGGCCGCGATACCTACAGCCTGGCCGACGAACAGGCACTGACGCTGATCGGTTACGTGGCATTTCTCGATCCGCCGAAAGAAAGCACCGCACCGGCCATCAAGGCCCTGGCCGCCCATGGCGTGGCGGTGAAAGTGCTGACCGGCGATAACGAACTGGTGACGGCGAAAATCTGCCGCGAAGTCGGCCTGGAGCAGCAGGGCCTGCTGATGGGCAATGACATCGAACGCATGAGCGACGCCGAACTGGCGAAAGCCGTGGAGACCACCAACGTCTTCGCCAAACTGACGCCCTCGCACAAGGAGCGCATTGTCCGTCTGCTCAAGGGCAACGGCCATGTGGTCGGTTTCATGGGCGACGGCATCAACGACGCCCCGGCCCTGCGTACTGCCGACATCGGTATTTCGGTGGACAGCGCCGTAGACATCGCCAAAGAAGCGGCCGATATCATCCTGCTGGAAAAGAGCCTGATGGTGCTGGAGGAGGGTGTGCTGGAAGGGCGCCGGACCTTCGCCAACATGCTCAAGTACATCAAGATGACCGCCAGTTCGAACTTCGGCAACGTGTTCTCGGTGCTGGTGGCCAGTGCGTTCATCCCGTTCCTGCCGATGCTGCCGATGCACCTGCTGGTGCAGAACCTGCTCTATGACATTTCGCAGATCGCCATTCCGTTCGATAACGTCGATGACGAAATGCTCAAGCAACCGCAGCGCTGGCAGCCGGCGGATGTCGGGCGCTTCATGCTGTTTTTCGGGCCGATCAGTTCGATCTTCGACATCACCACGTTCGCCTTGATGTGGTACGTGTTCGATGCCAACACCCCGGATCACCAGACCCTGTTCCAGTCCGGCTGGTTCGTGGTCGGGCTGCTGACCCAGACGCTGATCGTGCACATGATCCGCACGCCGAAGATCCCGTTCCTGCAAAGCCGCGCGGCCATGCCCTTGCTGGTGATGACCGGGCTGATCATGGCCGTGGGGATTTTCCTGCCGATGGGACCGTTGGCCCATTACTTCAAATTGCAGGCGTTGCCGTCGCTGTATTTCGTGTTCCTGCCGGTGATCCTGCTGGCGTACATGGCGCTGACCCAGGCGGTGAAGGGGTTCTACATTCGCCGGTTTGGCTGGCAATAACAGTGGCTGTCACTGCGACCGCATATAACTCTGTGGCGAGGGGGCTTGCCCCCGTTGGGCTGCGAAGCAGTCCCAAAACAAAGCGACGCGAACGATCAGATAGATTGAGTTGGCAGGCTTTGCGACTGCTGCGCAGTCGTACGGGGGCAAGCCCCCTCGCCACAGGGGATCGTGTGTTTTTCAAAGGATTCATCATGCAAGCACTGAACAACCTCAACCTGACCTCCCTGCTCGACACCCTGGTCAGCCTCAGCGCGGCCTTCATCCTCGGTGGCCTGATCGGTTTCGAGCGCCAGTACCGGCAGCGCACCGCCGGCCTGCGCACCAACGTGCTGGTGGCGGTGGGCGCGGCGATTTTCGTCGACATGGCCAACCGTCTCGCCGGTGCCGAAGGTGCCGTGCGGGTCGTAGCTTATGTAGTTTCCGGCATCGGCTTTCTCGGTGCCGGGGTGATCATGCGCGAAGAGGGCAACGTACGCGGTCTCAACACGGCCGCCACGCTCTGGACCTCGGCGGCAGTCGGTGCCTGCGCCGGTGCCGACCTGCTGGCCGAGGCGTTGCTTGGCACCTTGTTTGTGCTCGCGGCCAACACCTTGCTGCGGCCGATCGTCAACAACATCAACCGTCAGCCGCTGGATGTGATTTCGGCGGAGGTCACCAACATCGTTTATGTCATTGCCCGACGCACGCAGCAGAAAGCCGTGCTGGCCTTGCTCGAAGCCGAGCTGGAACGCAGCAACTACCCGGCCAGCGATGTCGATGTGCACGCCTTCGGCACGGATGAAATTGAAATCGAAGCCACCCTGGCCACCACTTCGGTCGATGGTGATGAGCTGGATGCGCTGGTGGCACGGATTTCGACCTCGACCCTGGTGGTGCAGGCGTTCTGGAGTCCGAGTACCACGGAGTAAAGTCCAAGAATTCCCTGGCAGCGTCAGACTAACCGGCATTTATTTAGGAAAATTCCTACATAAACCCAGGAAGGTCTTCCGTAGGCTTTGCGACCTCTTGAAATCGACATCCTTTTGGAGGTCACCATGCCGAACAAATCCTTGCGCATCCTGATCGCCGATGCGCAGCACTTCAACCGCCTGCGGATCGAGCGGCTGTTCAATCAGCTCGGCTACTTTCGCGTAGCACCGGTGCAGAGCCTTGACGAGCTCCTACCACTGGTGGAGTACGGTTGCGAGCCTTTGGACCTGGTGCTTATCAACGGTGCGATGGCCAGTGAAGGGCTGGACCTGTTGAGTTTCTTTGCCGACAACCCGCAGGTTCATCACGCATTTATCTTCAATGAACAGCAGACGCCGTTGCCGCCAGTCGCGGGCAACGTCCAGGTCAGCCGGACTGCCCTGCCTGACCTGGCGTGCATTACGCAGCTGATGAGAGCTGTCGATCGTCGGCTACCGTTCGTCGGAACTGTCATTTCTGTCAGGTAGTTCTTTCCAGCCTTCCATGCAAAAGTCTATGCGCAGCGTTGTGTCCAACCGCTGCGGTGCCTGGAGGGCATTTTTTGCCCGATCGTGTTGGTTTGCACGGGAGATGTCATGAAGTCAGCACTGATTGTGGAAGATCATCCGGTGGTTCGCTCCATGATCAAACTTGTACTCAATGGCGAAGGGTTCAAGCGGATTTACGAGGCCTGCCGTGGCGATGAGGTCTTGTCGTTGATCCGGGGGCATAAACCGGATGTCGTGCTGCTTGATCTGGGCCTTCCCGGTGTGGCGGGGCTTGAGGTGATGGACCGTATCAAGACCGAAAAGATGCGATGTCGCGTGGTGGTGTTCACCTCGCTGGAGGCCCAGTTCTATCAGGACCGCTGCATGCGTGCCGGGGCTGTGGCCTATGTTTGCAAGAGCAAGGACCTGGATGACTTGAAGGCGGCGGTGAATTGCGTGATGGCCGGCTACACCTACTTCGCTCAGATTCCCTCGAGCTCCGTGTCGATGGGGGAGTTGCAACGCAGCGAAAAGCAGTTGATCGACAGGCTGTCCAATCGTGAGTTGACCATTCTGCAGTACCTGGCCCGGGGGTCGAAAAACCTGGAAATCGCCGAGATCATGCACCTGAGCTACAAGACCGTCAGTACCTACAAGACCCGACTCACCCTCAAGCTCAACGTGAGCTCGTCGGTGCACTTGAGGGATTTCGCCCTGCGCAATCATCTGATCTGAATGAACGCACTCCGACGACTGGCAGGTGGGGTGCTGATCGGCCTTCTTCTCTGGGCATCGACGGTCTGTGCGCAACAGTCGTTGACCCTGTTGGGACGCTCGAGTGTCGAAGGCCTGAGCGTCAGGTTGTCGGAAACCGAGTCGCGCTGGCTACAGCAAAAGGGCCGGTTGGTGCTGGCTGTCTCGGCGCCGGACTATCCCCCCTTCGAGTTCAACACGGCGGGCAAGGTGTTCGAAGGCCTGACAGCCGATTACGCCGGCTTGCTCGAACAATTGCTGAACGTCGTCATTGAGGTCCAACGTTATCCGTCGCGGGCCGACGCGGTGCAGGCCATCAAGGAAGGGCAGGCAGACCTGCTGGGAACGGCCAATCGATTTGAAGCCGAAGATCCACAGTTACAGATGTCCAGCGCGTACGCGGTCGATCAACCGGTGCTGGTCACGCGCACCGATTTCCCTCCGGTGCTCGACCCGACACTGGCCGGCAAGCGGCTGGTGATGCTGTATCACTACCTGCCCGAATACAGCGTGCAACAGTTCTATTCCAGGGCGCAGGTCCAGCTGTTTCCTTCGACATTGGCGGCGATGGGCGCCGTGGCTTTCGGCCAGGCCGATGTCTACCTGGGCGATGCGATCAATGCCCATTACCTGATCAGCAGAAATTACCTGAACAACGTGCACCTGACGGACTTCTCGCCCATGGAGTCCGGGCGTTTTGCCTTTGCGATGGCCCGCGATAACGATTCGCTGTTGCGCATCGTCAACAAGGCGCTGGCGGCCATCACCACCAATGAACAAATGAACATCCTGCGTCGTTGGGGGGCAAACGGGGTGTCTATCCCCGGCACCCAGTCATTGCAATTGAGCGTGGCCGAACAACGCTGGCTCGAACGCCACCCACGGGTGAGGGTCGCGATCAACGAAAACATTCCGCCGATTTCATTTGTCGACAGCGAAGGCAAGTTCCGCGGTATTGGCGTCGATGTGCTGACGAAAATCAGTTTGCGCACCGGCTTGCAGTTCGACATCCGGGGCATGAAATCGGTGGCCGAGATGATGAACGGCATCAGGAGCGGGCAGATCGATGTGCTGGCCGGTATCGGCCTCAGTTCCCAGCGTGAAGATCAATTGCTGTTCACCCGGGCGTTCCTGAGCAGCCCTTCGGTGCTGGTGACCCGCGTGGCCGCGGACAGCCCCAGGACGCTGGATGACATGGCAGGGCGAACCCTGGCACTGACCCGGGGCAACATTGTCGGCGAGTACCTTCGCCAGCATTACCCGCTGATCCAGCTGGTGGATGCACCATTGTCGACGGACGCCATGGAAATGGTCGCCCAAGGCAAGACCCACGGCGGCATCAACTCCTTGATCAGCGCCCGTTACCTGATTTCCCGGCAGTATCGCGATCGCCTGCAAGTGACCAGCACCGTGGGCACCGACCCTGCACGAAGCACCCTGGCGACCAGTCGCGAGGCCACCGAGCTGCATTCGATCCTGGACAAGGCGCTGTTGAGCATCCCTCCCGAAGAAATTGACGAGCTGACCCAGCCCTGGCGCTATGACTCGATGGTCGAGCAGAGTTACTGGTTGCGACACCGGCAGGCGATCGTGAAGGCGTTTGCAGTGGCGGGTGTCTTGCTGTTGCTCGCGTTGGCCGGGATCGTCTGGCAGCGGCGCCAGATTCGCCAGCGTCAGCAATTGCTCGGACAACTGCAGGAAGCCAAGGACGCGGCGGACGACGCCAACCGGGCCAAGACCACGTTCCTGGCCACCATGAGCCATGAAATCCGCACGCCGATGAACGCCTTGATCGGCATGCTCGAACTGGCGCTGAAACGGGCCGATGAAGGGGAGACCGACCGCGCCGCCATCGAGGTGGCGTCCAACGCCGGGCAGCAGTTGCTGGATTTGATCGGCGACATTCTGGACGTCGCGCGGATCGAATCCGGGCATTTGTCGCTGGCGCCGGAGCGGGTCAATCTGCGGGCGCTGGTGACGTCGGTCTGCCGGGTTTTCGAAGGGCTGGCGGTGCAGAAGAATCTGCAGTGGCGGGTCGAATTCGACGAACACAGTGACTGTGACGTGATGCTCGACCCCACGCGCTTCAAACAGGTGCTGTCCAATCTGCTGAGCAATGCGATCAAGTTCACCCGGGAAGGCCAGGTGAAGCTGACGCTGGGAGTGCGACCTCAAGCCCCGGCGCACCTCGCCGTCAGCGTACAGATAGAGGACAGCGGCATCGGTATCAGCGCTTTCGACCAGCAACGCCTGTTCAGCCCTTTCGTGCAGGCGGGCAACAGCCAGCAGAGTGCCCGGCAAGGATCCGGCCTGGGCCTGGTGATCAGTCGTACCTTGTGCGAAATGATGGGCGGCCGGTTGCAACTCGACAGTCAGCCTGAGCATGGGACGCGGGTGGACATCAGCCTGGTGCTGCCCGCCCTGCAAGCGTTACCCGCGGGGGGCAAGCCCCTGGATCCGGCGCAGCTCACGACCCGGGCGTTGTCGATACTGGTGGTCGACGATTATCCGGCCAATCGCCTGTTGCTCTCGCGGCAGCTGAGCTACCTGGGCCATCGCGTGGTGCTGGCTGAAGACGGGGCGCAGGGGCTTGAACAGTGGCGCGGGCAAGGGTTCGATCTGGTCATCACCGACTGCAACATGCCGGTGCTCAGTGGTTACGAATTGGCGGGTGCAATACGTGAGCAAGAGCGGGTGCAGGGGCTGTCGGCGACGCTGATACTGGGCTTTACCGCCAATGCACAGGCCGAGGAGAAGGTCCGATGCCAGGCGGCGGGCATGAACGATTGCCTGTTCAAACCCATTCGCCTGGTGGATTTGCAGGCGTGGCTGGCCCAGCGGTTTGCCAGCGCACCCTCCGCGCCAACTGACGACCATGGCGTCGCCGAATTCGATTTGAGCGGGCTGGAGCGCTTTGCGGATGCGGACCGTGAGCTGATCGATCAACTGTTGCACGATCTGGCGCTGAGCAACCGCGAGGATCGCGTGCATTTACTGGCCTTGCATGCCGGCGGTAATCGCCCAGGCTTGCAGGAACTGGCACACCGGATCAAGGGCGGGGCGCTGATGGTGCGAGCGCTTGCCCTGGTCGAGTGTTGCGAACAGCTGGAGCAGGCGTGCAATGACGGCCGCGGGGCAATGATCGACGACGCCGTCGACCAGTTGCAACAAGCCATGGCCCGCCTGGACCGGCATCTGGAGCAGGATTGAGGCTCAATCCCAGTTCGGTGCGATGCCTTTCGGGCTGGTCAAGCGGTGGCCGCGATCCAGCGTTGCGATCAACGCCATGTCGGCTTCGCTCAAGGTCAGTTCGCGAGCCTTCAAGTTGCTTTCAAGGTTGGCCCGGCGAGTGGAAGACGGGATCACGGCGTAACCCGATTGCATGGCCCAGGCCAGGGTGACCTGCGCCGGTGTCGCGTGCAGACGTTCGGCGATCTGCTGGATGAGCGGATCCTTGAGGACTTCACCGTAAGCCAGGGTCATGTACGAGGTTATGCCGATGCCCTGGCTGCGTGCGAACTCGACGACCTCGCGGTTTTGCAGGTAAGGGTGCAGTTCGATCTGGTGGGTGGCGATGTGCTCGGCACCCGTGGCGGCGATCGCCTGTTTCATCAGGTCGATGGTGAAGTTGGACACGCCGATCTGCCGGGTCAGGCCCAAGTGTTTGGCTTCGAGCAGGGCGCCCATGAATTCTTCGACCGGCACCTGATCGTCCGGCGACGGCCAGTGGATCAGGGTCAGGTCCAGGTAGTCGGTCTGCAGTTTGCGCAGGCTTTCTTTCAAGCTGTCGATCAGACGATCACCGGCCAGGTTGGCGACCCAGATCTTGCTGGTGATGAACAACTCTTCCCGGGCGATGCCGCTGGCGGCGATAGCCTCGCCGACGTCGGCTTCGTTCTCGTAGATTTGTGCGGTATCGATCACCCGATAGCCGAGCGCCAGGGCGGTGCTCACCGAATCGATGACCACCTGGCCTTGCAGGCGAAAGGTACCCAGGCCGAAAGCGGGAATAGACATTGAAGACTCCAGAGGTTGCAGTGGGAATGGGCGGCAGTATCCGCGCCTGCATCCGTGAGAAAAACCGCTGGATTGGCAAAGCAATGTTTACCGAAAGTCATGAATCATCGGCAGATTGCGGCATTGATGGTGTTTGTACCGGCCTCATCGCGAGCAGGCTCGCTCCCACATTTGGAATGCATTCCCCCTGTGGGAGCGAGCCTGCTCGCGATAGCCATCACTCGGTCCAAAGCCTTACCCCGCCCTTAAGCAATATCACTGCGGCTGAATTCTTCCCCGAGAAAATCGATCAACGTGCGCACCGAAGGCAGCAGGCCCCGACGCGAAGGGAAGATCGCATGGATGACACCGCTTTTCGGTGTCCAGCCCGGCACCAGTTCCACCAGTTGCCCGGCAGCGATTTCATCGCGCACCACCACGCTGGGCAGGTGCACGATGCCGATCCCGGCGACCGCCGCATGGCGCAAGGCCAACAGGTCATCGGTGACCATGCGCGGTGCATGCCGGATCATCGCGGTGCTGCCATCGGCGCCAAACAGTTCCCACTGATATTCACGCTGCGCCGCGCCCCAGTGCAGGCTCGGCAAGCCGCTGAGGTCGGCCGGGGAGGCCGGTGTCGACAGGCGCGATAAAAAGGCCGGGCTGCCGACCACGCTCTGGGTGCTGTTGCCCAGCACCTTCATCACCATGTCGGTGTTTTCCAGCGGGGGGAAACGTACCCGCAGGGCAATGTCGAAGCCCTCATGGATCAAATCGACCCGGCGGTTGGTGCTCTCGATGAACAACTCCACCAGCGGGTACTTGAGCATGTAGCGGGTCAGCATCGGCCCGACCCAGGAATTGAGCAGCGCCGTCGGGCAACTGACACGCACCAGGCCCTGAGGCTCGGAGCGATTGCGCTCGATCAGTTCGGCGGCGCTTTCCGCTTCCACCCGCATGGCCAGACAGCGCTGGTAATAGGCCTGGCCGATTTCCGTCAATGAGCAATGCCGGCTGGTGCGGTGCAGCAGGCGCACGCCGAGGCGTTCTTCAAGCTCGGCAATGCGTCGGCTGAGCTTGGACTTGGGCATGTCCAGTGCCCGGCCGGCCGCGGCGAAACCGTGATGCTCCACCACTTGGGTGAAGTAGTAGAGGGTGTTGAGGTCTTCCACCATCGTTCTCCAAATAGAACGCTAAAGCTGATTTTTGCAGTCTAGCGCAGCAAAGATCACGGTTTTAAGCTTTGTCCATGGCTTCACTCACCTCATCAGGAGACACCATGAAAAACATCATCGGTATCTACACCAGTCCACGAACCCATTGGGTTGGCGACGGTTTTCCGGTTCGCACGCTGTTTTCCTACGACAGCCTGGGCAAGCACATCAGCCCGTTCCTGTTGCTGGATCACGCCGGCCCCGCTGAATTCACCCCGACCAGCGAGAGACGTGGCGTTGGTCGGCATCCTCATCGTGGCTTCGAAACCGTGACTATCGTTTACAAGGGCGAACTGGAGCACCGGGACTCCACCGGCAGTGGCGGCAAGATCGGCCCTGGCGATGTGCAATGGATGACCGCAGCCTCGGGGATCCTGCATGAAGAGTTTCACTCCGAAGGTTTCGCCAAGAGCGGCGGCACCCTGGAGATGGTGCAACTGTGGGTCAACCTGCCGGCCAGGGACAAAATGGCCGACCCCGGCTACCAGACGATTCTCGACCGTGACATCCCGGCCATCCCCTTGAAGGACAACGCCGGCAGCCTGCGCCTGATCGCCGGAGAGTTCGATGGCCACAAGGGCCCGGCGCGCACCTTCACCCCAGTCGACGTGTGGGACATTCGTTTGAATGCCGGCAAGTTGCTCACCCTTGACCTGCATGAAGGGCGCAATACCGCGCTGGTGGTTCTGCGTGGCACGGTTCAGGTCAACGGCCTGGAATCGGTGCGCCAGGGGCAACTGGCCCTGTTCGACCGCAAGGGCGATCAGGTGAGCCTCGAAGCCAGCGAAGACGCGGTGGTGCTGTTGCTCAGCGGCGAACCGATAGACGAGCCGATCGTCGGTCACGGTCCGTTCGTGATGAACACCGAGCAAGAAATCCACCAGGCCTTCGCCGACTTCCAGTCCGGTCGCTTCGGCCGGATGCACGCTTAGTTCGCAACGCTTTTACACCCGACTCTACACAGGATGAGTAGGCCGGTTTTCAGGCCAGGGATGGCTGTTGCCCAAAAGAAAGAGGAAACGCACATGAACACTGCCTACGCGGCCAACTTCAACGGCCAGAAACCGACCATCGACCCCAACGACAGCGCAATGCTGTTGATCGATCACCAGAGCGGACTGTTCCAGATCGTCAAGGACATGGACGTGCCCCAATTGCGCGCCAACGCCATTGCCCTGGCCAAGGCCGCAACCCTGCTCAAGATGCCTGTGATCACCACCGCTTCCGTTCCCCAGGGGCCGAACGGGCCGTTGATCCCGGAAATCCACGAGGCCGCGCCCCATGCGCAGTACGTGGCGCGTAAAGGTGAAATCAACGCCTGGGACAACCCGGAGTTTCACGCGGCGGTCAAAGCCACCGGCAAGAAAACCCTGGTGATCGCCGGCACCTTGACCAGCGTGTGCCTGGCGTTCCCGTCCATCGCCGCCGTGCATGAGGGCTACAAGGTGTTTGCCGTGGTCGACGCCTCCGGCAACCACTCGAAACTGGCCACTGATCTGACCGTTGCCCGTCTGGCCCAGGCCGGGGTGGTGCCGATCGACATCATGGCTACGCTCTCTGAGCTGCAAGGTTCGTGGAACCGCCCGGACGCCGAGCAGTGGGCCGCTGTCTACGCCCAGGCCATGCCGCATTATCAATTGCTGATCGAGAGCTACCTCAAGGCCCAGCAAGTGGCGAACGAACACGAAGCGCTGGACTCCCAGCGCTAACCGGTTACCCCACGCCGATTTCCAATCGGCATCGATAACATGCGAGGACTACTGCAATGACTACTTCCTACAAGCGTCTGGACAAGGACAACGCCGCGGTTTTGATGGTTGATCATCAGGCGGGTCTGTTGTCTCTGGTGCGCGACATCGATCCGGATCGATTCAAGAACAACGTGCTGGCGCTGGCTGACCTGGCCAAGTACTTCAAGCTGCCGACCATCCTCACCACCAGTTTCGAAACCGGTCCCAACGGACCGCTGGTGCCCGAACTCAAGGC
Source organism: Pseudomonas sp. BF-R-30 (assembly GCF_019956175.1). NCBI lineage: Bacteria > Pseudomonadati > Pseudomonadota > Gammaproteobacteria > Pseudomonadales > Pseudomonadaceae > Pseudomonas > Pseudomonas sp. BF-R-30. Next base: position 97,111 of record NZ_JAHBDE010000001.1, read on the forward strand.
ACTCTTTCCGGACGCGCCGTACATCGCTCGCCCGGGCCAGATCAACGCCTGGGACAACGAAGATTTCGTCAAGGCGATCAAGGCCACGGGCAAGAAACAACTGATCATCGCCGGTGTGGTGACGGAGGTGTGCGTGGCGTTCCCGGCGCTTTCGGCGCTGGCCGAAGGTTTTGACGTGTTCGTGGTCACCGACGCGTCCGGCACCTTCAACGAACTGACCCGCGAATCGGCGTGGAACCGTATGACCGCTCAGGGCGCGCAACTGATGACCTGGTTCGGCCTGGCCTGTGAACTGCACCGCGACTGGCGCAACGACATCGAAGGGTTGGGCACGCTGTTCTCCAACCATATTCCGGATTACCGCAACCTGATGACCAGCTACAGCACACTGGCCAATAGCAAGTAAACCAGCCAACACGCCTTCCCCTGTAGGAGCGAGCCTGCTCGCGATGACGGTAGAACAGACACTGTTGCAGTGACTGTCAGTCCGCCTTCGCGAGCAGGCTCGCTCCTACATTTGTTTTTGTGTTGATTGCAGAATCCAGCTAAATCAATTCCACCTACACTGAGGCCAATCCATGCGATCTTCGCGTTATTGGCCCTGGCTGGAGTTGCTTGATGCTGTCATTGCTCACCGAACACCCGCTGATTTGCGCGATGGCGCTGATCCTGATCGATCTTGGGTTGTGGTACTTGCTCAGTGCACTTGGCAGCGCCTGGCGGCTATTGGTACGGGTGGTGATTTTTTCGTTGTTCAGCCTGCTGTTGTTCAACGAAGGCCTGAACCCGATGGAGCCGCCGCCCTGGGCTGACAACGTACCCTTGCATCTGGCGGCCACCGGCTTGCAGATCGGCTGGTGGTTGTTCGGCGCGCGGACCCTGACCGTGCTGATCGGCGCGGTGATGATGCAACGGGTCGGGCACACCGGGCGATTGCTTCAGGATCTGCTCGGAGCGGTGATTTTCCTGATCGCGGTCATTGCCGCCCTGGCCTATGTGCTCGATCTGCCGGTCAAGGGCGTGCTGGCGACGTCGGGTGCGTTGGCGATCATCGTCGGGCTGGCCTTGCAAAGTACCCTCAGTGACGTGTTTTCCGGGATCGTCCTGAACACCACCAAGCCCTATCAACTCGATGACTACATCTCCATCGATGGCATGGAGGGCCGGGTCACCGACATCGACTGGCGTGCCACGCGCCTGCAGACCTCCCAGGGTTGCATGGCGGTGATTCCCAACTCCCTGGCAGCCAAGGCCAAGATCATCAATTTCAGTCGGCCGAGCGATATGTTCGGCATCTCCGTTTCGTTGGAAGTGAGCCCCCACACGCGGCCGAACACGGTGATCGAAGCCCTGGAGCGGGCCATTCAAGGTTGTCGTGCGTTGCTCGATACACCGTCGCCAAGCGTCGGCCTGAAAACCGCCAGCAACACCGGAGTGGTCTACGAAATCAGCGGCTTTGTCGCGTCGATGGACGAGAAACGTTCAGTGCGCAACCAGCTGTACGATCTGGCCTATCGGCACTTGCAGGCATCCGGGGTCAGTTTGTTGTCGAGCGTGGAGCCCAGTCCACCGGTCAACTCGACTCGCAAACGCGCGTTGCTCGACAGCTCGCCGATTTTCTCCACCTTGCGCCAGGAAGAGAAAGACACCTTCAGCCAGAACATGACCCTGCAAACCTTTCGCGCCGGGGAGGTGATCCTGGAAGCGGGGCAGGTCAGCGATCACTTGTTCATTATCGAATCCGGCGTGATCTCGGTGACGTTGATGCGCCATGGAGCGCCATTTGAATCCGGCCGCATGGGGCCGGGCGAAGTGATCGGCGAGGCTGGCATCCTGGAAGACAGTTCGGTGCCCGCCGCGTTTGCGGCGAAAACTCCGTGCGCGCTTTACCGCATTGAAAAGGAATACCTCAAACCGTGCCTGGCTGCCCGTCACGACATCAACGATGCCATGAAGACCTTGCTGGATTTCCGTTTGCACAAGGCGCAGACACTGACGCAGGAGGTGCCGGTGGTCGTACAGAAGAAAGGGTTTTTGCGCTGGTTGCTCAAGCGGGCGTGAGGGAGTGTGACGAGTCGATACGAGGATTGCGAGCAAGCACATTTCGGTTCAGTGTAGTGTGATAGTACGATATTTCCTTTATAACCGCGTATGTAGTGTTTTGCGATGCATTTAAATTATTGATCTAAGAAACTGTCATTTCTGTCAGTATGCTGTGCTGCTGATCGTGTGTAGATTCATTTCAGATATTTTTCTGACAGGGTGAATGCTATGTATGATCAAAGTGTTTTCTCGGTTGTATTGCCATACTTCAGTCTAGAGCGTCCTGACTGGTTCATTAATGCAGGTCTGGATAAGGGGTGTCGTCACGATCGGAAAACATTGAGTATTATAATTGCGCCCGGGGCGACGATTCGATTTCGACAGAAAGCTCCAGGCTCCAGTGTCGGCCATGTGTTGAGTTTGCTCAATGATGACAGCAGAACTGAACTGCAAGCAGAAATAAATAACGAATGGCGCGAGTTGGTTTCAAGTGTACCTTCGGTACCATTTGTGAGTACACGGTATACGGATAGCGCAGGTGAATTGGCTGAGGTTGAGGTTGAAGTAAAAGGAGGGTGGAGTTTTCTTCCGATCTATACGCAGGGAGTGGCGGATTCAGAGTTTATTGGGTTGTGGGATTCGTTAGATGCTGAATATGCATTGTTTAACTGCAAGTATGCGAATATTTTAATTCCAAAAAAAGACAAAGAGGTTGTAAGAAATTTGCAAGTGGAGCGTGGCTTGCAGAGCGTGACCGATTACTATGAGACTGTGTTCGAATATTTTAATGGTCTCGTAGGTATTTCATTTGACTCGGCAACGCCAGAGAATAAAAATATCCCCAATCGCTATTTTATGAAGGCTGATAAAACTGGTGCGGGTGCTGCTTATTATGGCGAAAGCTGGACCGCCGAATCCTCGGACTCCGTGGCTGCATTCTGGCTTGACCCTGAGGCTACAAACTGGGGTTGTTTGCATGAGATAACTCATGGTTATGAAGGTGGATTCTTCGGGTATAGCTCGGTAAATATGGGTGAAATCTGGAACAATGTTATGTCTCATTTGTTTCAGGAGAAATTTATGGGGGACGCTGTTTATCGCGATGGGTGGCTGTTTAGTCCGGGGGTGGTTAAGGAGGAAAAAGTCTACGAAGATGCCCGGCGCGTATTTGCTCAAGGACTTGATACAGTTGGAGGTGATGGGCATTTAATAATGTTTTTTTATCTGCTAATCGTCTGGAGAATGGGCGAGCGTGGTGTTGCCGAATTTTATAAGCGCTATCGTCGACTCAGTAACGAGGCTGGGTTTAACCCTCAAGACTACCCGACTATGGATTTGTTGAGCAGTGTGGTGGTCGATATCGGAAACTCGGATATTTCTGCGTTTATGGAATACGTTAAGGCACCTCTTTCCAGGCGGCAATTTTTCGAGAACGCATTTAGTGGTTCAATACCCGTTTATCCGCTCTATTTGATTGCTCCATATTTAGTGAAGCCACTTCAGGAAATGCTCGGGGTCAGGAGTCCGTTGCATTTGATAAGTACAAGTCAGTTGTTGATTGCGGGGATGAAAGGGGGAGTTATATTTAATTTCAATGCGGATATTTTTGATAAGGTTTTCGGAAAGACTTTTGTTTTAAGTTCGGGTAGCGATAAGGTCAGGGTTGTAAGAATTGATGCAAGACAGATTTATTTGCGAGATTTGCCGGTGGGGATTTACAGGTTGCATCTACCGTTTGGCGGAGAGGGAACATATCAAGGGGCAATATCATATGTGGTGGTCTCACCAGTAACTAAAGTAGTTGATTGTATTTATGATGAAAAGATGGGTAGCGGCCTTGTTGATCAGAGCTTGTATTTAAGGGGGGTGGGTTCTACAGTTTTTTGTAGTGTTCAGGTAAATCTATCTGCAGGTCGTCTGATAATTGACGTAGTGCAAAAAAAACCACATGCCTATTTTGTCGGCGTTGTTTATGCTGCGCTGACGGTTAAAAATGCGCAAGGTAATGTTGTTTTTAATTTGCAAATGGTGGGCGATAATACCGAGTTGCTTCATCGTGAGTTGGCGATTTCTCCGGGTTTTACTATCGAAATAATGCACAAGGAAATGGGGGTTGATGTGTCATATAGTTCGGCCTCTGCGGTGTTTGATGTTAGTGCTGTGAATAATGTTCTTAAAATTACTGAGCGCGGTCTTGTCAATGCGGTTATAGCCACCGACGCCGGTGAGAACTTGAAGGTAGAGATGGAGCGAGTGGCTGCAATTTTTGAACGCTCTCCTCATCTTGTTCTTCGTGACGATTTTCCATTGAAAGAGGATTTTAAAAGGGCGATAAATTTGTTTGCGGGGCCAGTGCGGGAGGAACTACTAGAGCGCTATAAGAAAATTGAATTTATTCGTCCCGCAGTTAATGATGGTGTCGGTGGGTCGAGAGTTAGCTGGTCACTAAATGGCATTTCAGATCAATCAATCGGCTACGTAAAATTTGATTTCAATGATCGCACAGTTAAATTTGAAGTCTTTCAGATCATCCCTCACCCATATTTTGCTTCTGTGTATTTGTCTGTTGTGTTGACCTCGGCCAGTGGTGAAATCCGTTATCTTCGCGAGCTCCGTGGCGATGTTTTGGCGGAATCGGAGTCGATAGTGTTGCCGTTGAATTTTGGCGATACCGTCAGTGTCATGCATAGGGAGCCTTCGCGTAGCAATATCGAGGCGGACGGCAACGGTCGATGGATTCAAACGGGACTTGTACAGCATGCGATCCACAATGAGCCGCGTAGATTGAGTCTGGCCAGCTACTGGCCGAAGGTTGCGGCGGAGTCCTGAGCCAGATGATGCCAAAGATTGTGGGCAGTCGCAGTTTCTCCTGACGTAGTGTTTCTGGTCCGACAATCGATGGTCCCTCCGCGGATTACGAGCGGGCTCGCACAACGAACGCGTGAACAATGCAGAGTTGATGTGTGCGAGCCTGCTCGCGAAAGCGATATAGGCGATGCTGCAAATACAGGCTCCATCAGAACCCACAGTTACCGAAACCACATCAATCTGACCGCCCAAGATCCTCGGCTCGACCGACAACCAATACCGCGTCATGCGGCTGATGTTCAACGGCAGAGTGTCGCTGAGCAGGCGCAGGCTGGCGTCAGTATCACGCAAAGCTGCAGCCAGTCGTGGTGTTCGCTGTAAAGGTTATGGATTTGCTGGTTTAAAGGTTGGTCGGCGGACGACATGGCGAGCAGATACTCAAATCGGGCATCCTTGGCCTGAGTGCAATTAAGAAATGATCGCAATCCAGTGGTCGTGACCTAGTGCCGGAAATTCTCATTTCACACTTTTTCACGCCTGCCGTCAGTGGCCTCCTCGACTTTTGGAATATTGGCTATTTGTGTAGAACGGTCGGGGGACTAACGTAGTGACACACCCACCTGCCCTGGAGCATGCCATGCAACCCCGTATCGATTTCTACACTGCCTCCCCTGATGCCCTCAAAGCGATGATCGCCCTGGAAACAGCGGTGTCGAAGCTGCCGCTGGAAAAAAACCTGATTGAACTGGTCAAGCTGCGCACCTCGCAAATCAACGGCTGCGCCTTCTGCCTGGATATGCACAGCGCCGATGCACGCAAGGGCGGTGAGTCCGAGCGTCGCCTGGCGACACTGTCGGCCTGGCGCGAAACGCCGTTCTTCACCGAGCGTGAACGCGCCGCACTGGCCTGGACCGAATCCCTGACCCTGATCAGCCAGACCCATGCCCCGGACGAAGACTATGAACTGGCTACCGCGCAGTTCGATGCCAAGGAATTGGTCGACCTGACCGTCGCCATCACCACCATCAACGCCTGGAACCGTCTGGCCATCGGCTTTCGCAAAATGCCTCAGGCCTGACCCGCACAAGCATCAATGAGCGTCGGCACTCGGCGCGGTCGGTGGTTGTACCTTGCGCATCAAAGGCACCATCGCCGTGGCGATAATGAAGCAGACCATGATCATCAAGAACGCGTCGCCATAGGTTTGCGTCTGGGCTTCGCGGTAGGTCAGCAACCATAGTTGATGCAGGCTGGCGGTGACCCCGGCGTCACCGCTCTGGCCGAGGGCGGCGAAGTTGTTGCCGACCTGGGACAGCCATTGGTTGAGCGCCTCGTTGGTGCTGTTGAGGTTCTCCGCCAACCGGGTGAAATGCAGGTTGGTGCGGTCGTTGAGGATGGTCGCGCACGCTGCAATGCCGATGGCCCCGCCCAGGTTGCGCATCAGGTTGAACAACCCCGACGCATGCTTGAGCCGTGCCGGCGCCAAGCCGCCGAGGGTCAAGGTCACCGCCGGCGGCACCGCCAATTGCTGGGCAATCCCGCGCAAGGCTTGCGGCAGCATCAACTCCTTGGCCCCCCAGTCATGGGTGATCGGGCTGAAATCCCACATCGACAAGGCGAACAGCCCAAGACCGAACATCATGATCCAGCGCAGGTCGACGCGATTGGCCAGAAAGGCATACAGCGGAATCGCCATGATCTGGAACACTCCGGTGGAGAAAACCGCCAGACCAATGTCCAGCGCTCCGTAGCCACGCACTCGGCCGAGGAACAGCGGTGTCAGGTAAATGGTGGCGAACAGGCCGATGCCGGTGACGAACGAGAAGAAACAACCGAGGGCGAAATTGCGGTCCTTCAAGGCGCGCAGATCGACAATCGGGTTGGCCACATGCAAGGTCCGGCCGATGAACGCCAGCCCGGCCAGGCCACTGATCCACGCGGTGGTCAGGATCGTGCGGTCGCTGAACCAGTTCCAGCGCGGGCCTTCTTCGAGGGTGTATTCCAGGCTGCCAAGGAACAGCGCCAGAAACACCATGCTCAAGTAATCCGCGCCTTTGAGCAGCGACAGTTCCGGCTGGTCGATTTTTACCAGCATCGGCACGGCCACGGCGACGAAGATGCCGGGAACCAGGTTGATGTAGAACAGCCAGTGCCAGGACGATATGTCGGTGATCCAGCCACCGATCACCGGCCCCAGGGTCGGTGCCAGGGACGCCACTGCGCCGATGGTCGCGGCGGCGATCACCCGTTGTTTGCCGGTGAAGAACACGAAGGCCGTGGTGAACACCAGCGGGATCATCGAGCCGCCCAGAAACCCTTGCAGGGCGCGGAAGGCGATCATGCTCTGGATGTTCCAGGCTATGCCGCACAGCAGGCTGGCCAGGGTGAAACCCACCGCCGATGCGCAAAACAGCCAGCGCGTCGAGAACACCCGCGACAGCCAACCGGACAGCGGGATCACGATGATTTCGGCGATCAGGTAGCTGGTTTGTACCCACGCGGTTTCGTCGGTGCCGGCGGAAAGCCCGCCGCCGATGTCACGCAACGAAGCCGAGACAATCTGGATGTCCAGCAGGGCAATGAACATGCCGATGCACATGCTGGCGAAGGCGAAAACCTTGGTCGCCGTCGCCATGTTCGCGGCATTGAACGGTTGCGCCGGGGCGGCGAGGGCACGGCTCATGGCGCGCTGGCCACGGCTGGCGCTTGAGGCGCCTTGCGGGTGTCCACTTCAGCGGTGACCGACAACCCCGGACGCAAGTGGCCGAGCACACTGTCGGCCGGGTCGAGGTGAATCCGCACCGGCACCCGCTGCACGATCTTGGTGAAGTTGCCGGTGGCGTTTTCCGGCGGCAATACGCTGAATTGCGAACCGCTGGCGGGGGCGAGGCTGTCCAGGTGACCGTGGAATTCCTGCCCCGACAGCACGTCGGCACGGATCACCACCCGTTGCCCCGGCACCATGTGCGCCAGTTGGTCTTCCTTGAAGTTGGCATCGACCCACAGACCGCTGGTCGGCACTACCGAGAGCAATTGCGAGCCGGCCTGGGCATAGGCGCCGACCCGTGCCCGGCGATTGCCGATCACACCGTCAACCGGTGCCTTCAGTTCGGTGTAGTCGACATTCAATTGCGCCAGGTCGCGCTCAGCCTTCGCCTGGATCAAGGCGGCGCGGGCTTGTTGTTTCTGGGTGTCGATCACATTCAACTGGCGTTGCGCGGCCAGCAATTCAGCCTGGGCGCGGTTGCTTTGGGCCTGGGCCGTCTTGAACGTGGTATTGGCCCGCTGGGCACTTTCAACCGAGACGGCGTTGGTGATCACCAGTTTTTTGTAGCGGGCATCGTCATCCCGCGAACGGGCGGTTTCGGCGCCGGCGGCGTCGATGCCGGCACGGGCCTGGCCGATGACGGCCTGTTGCAGTTGCTCGGTGGCGTCAAGGTTGGCGAGCAGGGCCTGCTGGGCGGCCACTGCGCCTTCGGCCTTGGCCAGGTGGGCGCGGTAGTCGCGGGAATCGAGACGGATCAGTACGTCGCCGGCCTTGACCTTCTGATTATCGGTCACCAGTACTTCGTCGATGTAGCCCGCCACTTTCGGCCCGATCACCGTCACATCGCCGCCGATGTAGGCGTCGTCGGTTTCCTCGATGAAACGTCCGGCAGTCCACCAATGCGTGCCATACACACCGGCCAGCACCAGTGCCGCGATGCCCAGTGTTGGCAACAACAGGCGTTTGAGCAGGGGAGGTTTGGCGGCAGTCACCGGGGCAGCCAGGTCGGGTTCAACGGTGGGCATGCTGGTCATGGAGGATTACCTGTGGGGGCGGCGGTTAATTATGATGATCATAATATGACGAATGTAATATTTTGTGGCAAATAGTTTTTGCTGCCGGTCGTCAGGTGATAAATGAGAGGAGGTCAGATGTTGAATTCGAAGAATAACGACTGTAGGAGCGAGCCTGCTCGCGATAGCAGTGTGTCAGGCAACATCTTTGCCGACTGAACGGCCGCCATCGCGAGCAGGCTCGCTCCCACAGGGATTCGCTACTGGTCTGCTGGAATGAAAAAGGCCGGTGATCTGGATGATCACCGGCCTTTTTTACAGCTATTGCTTACACGCGCTCGAAAATCGCCGCAATCCCCTGGCCACCACCGATGCACATGGTCACCAGCGCGTAACGGCCGCCGGTGCGGTGCAGTTCGTGGATGGCCTTGGTGGCGATGATTGCGCCGGTCGCGCCCACCGGGTGGCCCAGGGCGATACCCGAACCGTTCGGGTTGACCTTGGCCGGGTCGAGGTCCAGTTCCTGGCTGACGGCGCAGGCCTGGGCCGCGAAGGCGATGTTGGCTTCGATCACGTCCAGGTCGGCGACGGTCAGGCCGGCGCGTTTGAGCGCCAGGCGGGTGGCCGGGATCGGGCCCAGGCCCATGAGTTCCGGTTCAACGCCGGCGTGGGCGTAGCTGACCAGGCGGGCGAGGGGTTTCAGGTTATTGGCCTGGACCGCGTTGCCGCTGGCCATGACCAGTGCGGCGGCGCCGTCGTTCAGGCCCGAGGCGTTGCCGGCGGTGACCGAACCGTCCTTCTTGAACGCCGGCTTCATTGCTGCCAGCTGTTCCAGGGACGTGGCGCGCGGATGTTCGTCGACGCTGAACAGTTTGACGCCTTTGCGATCCTGGATCTCCACAGTCGCGATCTGCTCGCTGAAGTAGCCGTTGGCAATCGCGTGGGCCGCGCGTTGCTGGTCTTCGAAAGCCAGGGCGTCCTGCATTTCGCGGGTGATGCCGTTGCGCGCGGCGACGTTCTCGGCGGTGATGCCCATGTGGATGCCATGGAAGGGGTCATGCAGGATGCCGAGCATGTAGTCGATGACCTGGGCGTTGCCCATGCGCGAACCCCAACGGGCGGCCGGCATCAGGTACGGGCCACGGCTCATGGATTCGGCACCGGCACCGACGACGATGTCGGCATCGCCGAGCATCAGGGTCTGGGCGGCGTTGATGATCGCTTGCAGGCCCGAACCGCAGAGGCGGTTGACGTTGTAGGCCGGGGTTTCCTTCGGGATGCCGGCGTTCATCGCCGCGACGCGGGAGATGTAGGCATCGCGGGTTTCGGTCGGGATCACGTTGCCCATCACCAGATGGCCAACGAGCGCCGGGTCCACGGCGGCTCGCTCCAGGGCGGCTTTCACGGCCGTGGTCGCGAGGTCGGCCAGTGGCACATCCTTGAGCGAGCCACCGAACGTACCGATGGCGGTACGGGCGGCGCTGACGACGTAGATTTCTGGAGTGTTCATGGCTGGTTTCCTTTCGGTGGATTCTTATCTGTACTGCGATTGAGCAGGGCGTTCAAGGCGGTTTTCGCCTCGTCGGTATTCAGGCGCTGAATGAACAGCGTGTTTTCTTCGCGCAGGGTGGTTTCCAGTTCGGCCAGGCAAGCCTGTTTCATCAGCAGCCGGGACTGGCGCAAGGCTTGCTGGGGCATGGCCAGAAAGCGCTGGGCGATTTTTGTCGCCGCCGCCAGGCATTGTTCGCCGTCATCGAAGGCTTCGTTGGCCAAGCCCCAGGCCACCGCTTCGTTGCCGTCCAGGCCGTTGCCCAACAGGAGCAGGCTCGCGGCACGGGCATGGCCGAGCCGGCGTGGCAGCAACAGGCTGGCGCCAAATTCGGGGCACAGGCCGATGTTGACGAACGGCATGCGCAGCTTGGCGTTGCGGGTGACCAGTACTTGATCGCAATGCAGCAGCAATGTGGTGCCAATACCGATGGCCGCACCGCAGACTGCCGCGATCAGCGGTTTTTGCAGGCGCGTGACGACCTTCATCAGGTGGAACGCCGGGGCGTCCAGATGAGTCGGCGGGTGCTGGAGGAAATCCACCAGGTCATTGCCGCTGGTAAAGCACGCCGGGCCACCGGTGATGATGATCACGCCGGTCTGCGGGTCTTCGTCGGCGGCCAGCAACAGCTCGGCCAGTTGCGTGTACATGGCGTTGTTCAGCGCATTGAGCTTGTCCGGGCGGTCGATGGTCAGCGTCAACACGCCGTCGCGTTGCTCGTGTTTGATCAGGTCGGTCATCGCAGGCTCTGCAGGGTCGGTTCAGGGCTGCCACTTTAAGCGCCGGACAAACCCCGGATCTATGGCAAAACGGGTCAACTGCACTGCCGCTTTTTGCCATGCCGGTGTGCCCAAAAAGCGACACACACCCATTCGGGGTATGGCCGCGCCCAGCGAATCCACCAATAGTGGCGGCATCCGCTCATCCAGAGCCGAACTCGCTATAAGGTGCATTTGCTATGGGCAAGACGCTGCTTAAGGTGATTTCCAGTCTGTTTGTTGTATCGCTGACATTGAATGCCTACGCCGCTCAAGTGGACGACAGCCATACGCTGCGGTTGTACAACTGGGCGGATTACATCGGTGAAAAAACCGTGGCCGACTTCGAAAAGGCCACCGGCATCAAAGTCATCTACGACACCTTCGATGCCTACGAAACGGTGCAGGCCAAATTGCTCACCGGCCACTCCGGTTATGACCTGATCGTGTTGAACGCGTCCCTGGCGCCACCGCTGATCAAGGCCAAGGTGTTCCAGCCGCTGGACAAGAAACAGCTGCCGGGCTGGACCAACCTGGACCCGAAAGTCCTGGAGGATCTGCAAGGGTACGATCCGGGCACCACGTACTCGGCGCCTTATACCTGGGGTAGCAACGGTGTCACCTACAACGTCGACAAGATCAAGGAACGCATGCCGGACGCGCCGATCGGCTCGCTGGCGATGATCTTCGATCCGAAGATCGTCTCGCGCTTCGCCGACTGCGGCGTGACCCTGCTCGATGCCCCGACCGAAGTCATTCCCATGGCCCTGAAGTACCTGGGACGTGATCCGAGAAGCGCCGCACCGGAAGATCTGAAAGCCGCCCAGGACTTGCTGTTGTCCGTGCGGCCGTACATCCGCAAGTTCGACTCGGTCAATTACCTGACCAGCCTGCCCAACGGCGACGTGTGCATGGCCATGACCTGGTCCGGCGACTACGCCACCGCCATGGCCCGCGCCGCAGAAGCCAAAAAGAAGATCGACCTGGCCTACTTCATCCCCAAGGAAGGCTCGCTGATCTGGTTCGACAACCTGTACATCCCGGCCGACGCACCCCACGTCGCCAATGCCCACAAGTTTCTCGAGTACCTGATGCAGCCGCAGGTGATGGCGGACGTGAGCGACTTCATCAATTACGCCAACAGCAACGCCGCGGCCACGCCGTTGTTGAGCGCCGATGTGCGCAACAACCCGGCGATTTACCCCGACGCGCAAACTCGCGAGCGGCTGTTTCCGCAGAAGACCCAGAACGCCAAGGACATGCGGGCGATTACCCGGGTCTGGAGCACCGTGAAAAGCGGCATCTGATTTGTTCGAACGTTAGTCAATTCGGTTAGAGGTTTATTTATGGCGACGCCAACACGCACCGTTTTTTCCCCAGCGGACGAGTCCCGGCTGGTCAAGGCCGACAAGGCTCACCATATGCACGGCTATCACGTGTTCGACGAACACGCCGAACAGGGTTCGCTGAACATCGTCGCAGGCAACGGCGCCTATATCTACGACACCCAGGGCAACCGCTTTCTCGATGCGGTGGGCGGCATGTGGTGCACCAACATCGGCCTGGGTCGTGAGGAAATGGCCGAGGCCATCGCCGACCAGGTGCGTCAGCTGGCCTATTCGAACCCGTTTTCCGACATGTCGAACAACGTCGCCATCGAGCTGTGCGAAAAACTCGCCAGCCTGGCCCCCGGCGACCTCGACCATGTGTTCCTGACCACCGGCGGCTCCACCGCCGTGGACACCGCGTACCGGCTGATCCAGTACTACCAGAACTGCCGAGGCAAACCGGAGAAGAAGCACGTCATCGCCCGGTTCAACGCCTATCACGGCTCCACCACCCTGACCATGTCGATCGGCAACAAGGCCGCCGACCGGGTGCCGGAGTTCGACTACGCCAACCCGCTGATCCACCACGTCTCCAACCCGAATCCGTACCGCGCACCCGATGGCATGGACGAGGCGCAGTTCCTCGAGTTCCTGGTCAAGGAATTCGAAGACAAGATCCTCTCGATTGGCGCGGACAAGGTTGCCGGTTTTTTCGCCGAGCCGATCATGGGCTCCGGCGGGGTGATCATTCCGCCCCGGGGCTATCTCAAACGCATGTGGGACGTCTGCCAGCGCTACGACATCCTGTTCGTCGCCGACGAGGTGGTCACTTCGTTCGGTCGCCTGGGCAAGTTCTTTGCCTCTTATGAGGTGTTCGACGTGCAGCCCGACATCATCACCACCGCCAAGGGCCTGACCTCGGCCTACCTGCCGCTGGGCGCGTGCATCTTTTCCGAGCGCATCTGGAAAGTCATCGCCGAGCCGGGCAAGGGCCGCTGTTTCACCCACGGCTTCACCTACAGCGGGCATCCGGTGTGCTGCACGGCGGCGCTGAAGAACATCGAAATCATCGAGCGGGAAAACCTGCTGGCCCATGTCGACACGGTGGGGGCTTATCTGGAGGAGCGCCTGGCCACCCTGCGGGACTTGCCGTTGGTGGGGGATGTGCGCTGCCAGAAACTCATGGCCTGCGTGGAGTTCGTCGCCGATAAACGCACCAAGGCGCTGTTCCCCGACGAGATCAACATCGGCGAGAAAATCCACGTGCGGGCCCAGGCCCGGGGCTTGCTGGTGCGGCCGATCATGCACCTCAATGTCATGTCGCCACCGTTGATCCTGACGTCTGTCCAGGTCGATGAAATCGTCGAGACCTTGCGCACATGCATTCTGGAAGTGGCCGCCGAGCTTGAAGCGAGCGGACAGTACGCGGGCCAATGATTTCGTCAGTCAGGCTGTTACCAAGGGCGTGTCCAGCCGCTAGACTGCGGGGCATGAGCAAACCAGACGACGATACGCTGATCGCGGTGCCCTTCGGGGCATTGCACAAATGGCATGGGGGAATGCGCGAGGCATTCGCCCATATCGATGAGCCTGACGCTTTGCAACACCTGGCGTCGGCGTTGGCGCAACTGGTGTCCGTCGAGTCGATGATGATCAGCCTGGAGCGTAAGGACCGCGCGCCCCAGTTGCTGCATCAGCGCGGGATTGCGCAGGAGTATCAGGTCTCGATTCTGGAGCGCTATTTTGCCGGGGGTTATTTGCTCGACCCGTTCTGCCTGGCGGTGGAGCAGGGGTTGGCGCAAGGCTTCTATCACCTGGAGGAGATTGCCCCGGACAACTTCTTCGACAGTGACTACTACAAATCCTATTACCTGAAGGCGGGCTGCTCGGAAGACAGCTACTACATTGTCGATATCGGCAATGACACGAAGATTTCCGTCAGCCTCTATCAGGGTTTCGGCGGTGAATGCCTGAGCGCCGAACAGCTGAATCTGCTGCGCGCCGTGGAACCGCTGGTGCGCGAATTCATCAGCGAATTCAGTCAACGGGGCATGCTGCGCAGTCGCGAGATCCAGTGCGATAAAGACCAGGGCATGCGCGATGATCTCAAGCACCGGGTGCAGTCGGCGTTCGAGCATTTCGGCAGCGACTTGCTCACTGAGCGTGAGCGGCAAGTGGCGCATATGGTGTTGCGCGGGCATTCGGTGAAATCCACGGCCAGCCAGATGAACATTTCACCGGAAACCGTGCGCATGCACCGCAAGAACCTGTACCTGAAACTGGAGGTGGGTTCGCAGTCGGAGTTGTTTGCGCTGTTTATCGAGTGGTTGCGCAGGCACTAACCAGAATTTTTGGCCTACCGATACCCCTGTAGGAGCGAGCCTGCTCGCGAAGAACGTCCAGATGACGCGTTCTGTCAGACCGCCCGCGTTATCGTTGGCCTCCATCGCGAGCAGGCTCGCTCCTACAGGGTTGGTCAGAGTGCCCGCAACCGTCGCCCGACCACATCCAGCACATCACAGCCATCGCGCAACGGGATGGCGCAGAGCAATGAAAAGTCGCTGAGGATGAAGGAATCGCACTCGATCGAACCGCGCATGGACAGGTTTTCCAGCAATTGGGTGACGGCGCGGATTCGGTAGTTGGCGGCGTCCATCAGGACGTCGAGCGGTGCGTGGGTGTCGACGAAGAGGGTGGGCATTTCACTGCAATTGCTGGTGAGTGCCATGAAGCGATTGTCGGGGTGTGGGGTTGGTTTTTCGTAGGGTGGATCGGGATGAATGGTTTTCATGGTTTCTAACTCTAGGAAAGGAAAATCGAAGCTACCGAAAGCCTTCCTACGGGCTAGGGTGGCAGCCATGTACGGGGTAGGAATATCGAGTCCCTAGCACCTCGACCACGCCGAAGCGTGCCCGTACATAGCCGCCGCAGCTGATCTTACGGACGCATTACAACGGCCGCAAACCAGGTAATTGGCGCCAACGTGGTACTAGGGAAACTGGAGGTTCCTACACCCCGCCACTGAAATTCAGTGACCACCAAAGACTATCGATTGAGCACCTTTCAAACCAGTTCATGCGGATCGCCGCAATTCGAAGGAAATCTCCGAAGACCTTGCCCGGAAATGTCCTAGGACCTGCGCAATGAATATCTGCAAAACGGGGACGGTGGGTTGTGGATGAGGGACAACGGGCATGTCCGAAGCCTAGGAAAAACAGAAATGTCCTACGCCAATTGACACCTGGATCACCTCAACCCCTGTAGGAGCGAGCCTGCTCGCGAAGAACGTCCAGACAGCGCGTTCAGTCAGACTGCCCGCGTTATCGTTGACCTCCATCGCGAGCAGGCTCGCTCCTACAGGGGTTGCTGGTTGATCACGAGATTTGTGGCCAACCAGAAAACCTGATCAATCTTCGCGTTTGACCACCAGGGTCAGAATGTCATAACTGGCCACCAGTTCACCCAACTGGTTGATCACTTCCACATCCCACGCCACCACCCCTTGCGGGATGCCCTGCGGGCTCTTCTTGCCCTGGTCGATCTTTCGTTTGCAGGTCAGGCGCGCCTGGATGGTGTCGCCGATGCCTACCGGGTTGATGAAGCGCAAGGTGTCCAGGCCATAGTTGGCCAGTACCGGCCCCGGAGCGGGGGAGACAAACAGCCCGGCCGCCGCCGAAAGCACGAAGTAACCGTGGGCGATGCGCTTGCCGAATTGCGATTCCTTGGCTGCGATCTCGTCGAAGTGCATGTAGAAGTGGTCGCCCGACAGGCAGCCGAAGTTCACCAGATCTGCTTCGGTGACGGTGCGGCGGTGGGTCAGCAGCGACTCGCCGATCTGCAGGTCCTGGAAATGGCGACGGAACGGATGCACGTCGGTTTCGATGACCTTGGCCCCGCGCACGTACTCGCCGGTGACCGCCGCCAGCATGGTCGGCGAACCTTGTACCGCCGCGCGTTGCAGGTAGTGTTTCACCGCGCGCAGGCCGCCGAGTTCTTCGCCGCCACCGGCACGCCCCGGGCCGCCGTGCTTGAGTTGTGGCAGCGGCGAGCCGTGACCGGTGGATTCGCCGGCAGAGTGGCGATCCAGTACCAGCAAGCGGCCGTGCCAGGCAGCCGCGACCGGGATGGCCTTGGCGGCGATTTGCGGATCCTTGGTCACCAGGCTGGCGACAAGACTGCCTTTGCCGCGTGCAGCCAGGGCCAATGCTTCGTCGAGATCGTCGTAGGCCATCAGCGTGCTGACCGGGCCGAACGCTTCGATATCGTGGGCGCCGCCCTCGGCATGGGGGTCACGGGCCTGCAACAGGGTCGGGGCAAAGAACGCGCCTTTGTCGACGTTTTCACCACGGGGTTCGAAACCGTCGCGGGCACCAAACAGCATATCGCTGCTCTGCAACAGGCTTTCCAGACGCTCAGCCACGTCTTTCTGCTGATCGTGAGACGCCAGTGCGCCCATGCGTACGCCTTCCACCGACGGGTCGCCGACCACCACTTTGGGCAGGCGATCACGCAGGCGGGTAGCCACGGCATCTATGTGTTTGGCCGGGACGATGGCGCGGCGGATGGCGGTGCATTTCTGCCCGGCCTTGGTGGTCATTTCCCGGGCGACTTCCTTGATGAACAGCTCGAACTCTTCGTCATCCGGGGTCACGTCCGGGGCGAGAATGGCGCAGTTCAGGGAGTCGGCTTCGGCGTTGAACGGCACCGAATTGCGGATCAGGTTCGGGTTGACCCGCAGCTTGGCCGCGGTGTCGGCGGAACCGGTGAAGGTCACCACGTCCTGGCCTTGCAGGCGGTCGAGCAGGTCGCCGGTGCTGCCGATGATCAGTTGCAGGCTGCCCGCCGGCAGCAGGCCGGATTCGTCCATCAGGCGCACCACGGCTTCGGTCAGGTAGCTGGTGGCGCTGGCGGGTTTAACGATGCACGGCATGCCGGCGAGGAAGCTCGGGGCGAACTTTTCCAGCATGCCCCAGATCGGGAAGTTGAAGGCGTTGATGTGCACCGCCAGGCCGCCGCGAGGCACCAGAATGTGCGTACCGGCGAAGGTGCCCATTTTGCTCAGCTGCATCGCCGGGCCTTCGTGGACGATGTTGCCCGACGGCAGCTCGCGGGAGCCGAGGCTGGCGTAGGTGAACAGCGTGCTGTTGCCGCCTTCGATGTCGATCCAGCTGTCGGCGCGGGTCGCGCCGCTGTGGTGGGAAATCGCGTAGAGCTGTTCCTTGCGCTCGCTCAGGTACAGGGCCAGGGCCTTGAGACGCTGGGCGCGCTGCTGGAAGTCCAGCGCCATCAAGCCGCTGATGCCCTGGCGACGGCCGTGCTCGATGGCTTCGGCGAAGTCCGGACGCTCTTCGTGGGTGCGGGCGATTTCATGGCCGTCGATGGCGCTGCGCAGGACCTGCGCGCCGTGTTGGCCGATCCAGCGACCGGCGATGAAGCTTTGCAGGGTGGGGGCATGCAGTGCAGGTGAAGAGGACATCACGATTGCTCCTGGTTATGAAGGGTTGTGGCGCGGTGGCGACCGCGCCTTTCGGAATTACCAAAGCGCCAGGGTGTAACCGACGATCAGCCGGTTCTCATCGAGGGCGGTAGTCAAGCCATTGCCGGAACGGAAGGTCACGTTGCGCCAGCGCAGGCTGACGTTCTTGAACACACCGCTCTGGACGACGTAGCTGATATCGGTGTCGCGCTCCCATTCGCGACCGTTGTCGACGGTGCCAGCCTTGACGTGGCGACCGTCGGTGTAGCGGGTCATGAAGGTCAGGCCGGGAATACCTTGCGCCGCGAAGTCATAGTCGTAACGCAGTTGCCAGGAATCCTCGTCGGCGCGGGTGAAGGTGTTGAAAGTCACCAGGTTGACCACGTACGGATCGCCGCCGTTGAGGAACGGAAAGGCGCTGTCGCCAGACAATTGCTGGTAGGCGGCACTGACCTTGTGGGCACCGTGGGACACCGTGAACATGCTGTTGAAGTTGCGGTTGTCGATGCGCCCGGCCCGTTCGGCGCCGTCGCCCCGGCTGTCGAAATAACGCAGGTCGCTGCGCAGGTTGAAGCCGTTGCCCAACGGTTGCGTATGCACCAGTCCGGCGAATTGCTGGCGATAGATCTGTTCGAGCTTGCCGTAGTAGTAGCTCACATTCAGTTGCGGGCTGAACGCGTAGGTGCCGCCGCCGAAGTCGAAGTGATCGCTGGTGGCGGCGGCGTAGCCGATGTCATCGTTGCTGGAGGAGTCACGCAGGTTGGCCTTGGTCAGGCGTCCGGCATTCACCGTCAGGCCGTCGATTTCCTGGCTGGTCAGCAAGCCACCTTCAAATGTCGAACCCAGCAGGCGTGTGTCGTTGTAGGTGGCCACTGGCAACAAGGGTTGCAGGGTGCCGAGTTTCAACACGCTTTTGGATACTTTCAATTTGCCGGTCAGGCCCAGTTCGCTGTACTCGTCGTCGGGCTCATGGCTCTGTGGGCCAAACGGCAGCAGCCCGGTGCCACGACGGTCGGGACTGGAGTCGAGCTTGATCCCCAGTTCGCCCAGTGCGTCGAGACCGAAACCGAAGGTGCCGTCGGTGAACCCGGACTCGATGCGCGCAGTGAATCCCTGGGCCCATTCTTCGGCCTTGGATTGCGGCGCGTTGTCCTGACGGAAGTCGCGGTTGATGTAGTGGTTGCGCATATCAATGCGGGCCTTGCTGTCGCCGATGAAGTCGGCCATGGCGCTGGGGGCGATCATGGGCAGACTCAATGCGGCGGCCAGCGAAAACAGTGATTCACAAGACGTGGTACGTGCGGGTTTCATTATTTTTATTCCCTGCCAACTGATCGATCGTCGTTTAGTGTTTGCTGGCACCAGTGGCACCGATGCCGGTCATCGAGCGGATGAACTGCGCCAGATAACGGCCACGCTCAATGGCTGCCCGGGGCGAGGTGTCGGTGACGGAAAACAGCCATGCACTAAAGAACGCCAGGCTCATGGAAAACAGCGCCGGGTTGGAGTACGGGAACAGCGCCTTGTCGTGATGCATCACGTTGACCCACACCGCCGGGCTCAACACCAGCAGGACAATCGCCGAGACCAGTCCGGACAGACTGCCGAGGACGGCGCCGCGGGTGGTCAGGCCTTTCCAGTACATCGAAAGGAACAGCACCGGGAAATTCACCGACGCGGCGATGGCCAGCACCAGGCCCGAGAGGAAGGCGATGTTCTGCGACTCGAACAGCAGGCCGAGGACGATCGCCAGCACACCGATGCACAGGGTGGCGATTCGCGACACGCGCATTTCCTGCTGCTCGCTGGCCTGGCCTTTGCGCATCACGCAGGCATACAGGTCATGGGACACCGCCGAGGCGCCGGACAGTGCCAGCCCGGCAACCACCGCCAGGATGGTGGCGAAGGCGACCGCCGAGATGAAGCCGAGGAACAGGTTGCCGCCTACCGCGTGGGCCAGGTGCACCGCGACCATGTTGCCGCCGCCGATGATCGCGCCGCTGGCGTCACGGAACGCCGGATCGGTGCCGACCATGACGATGGCGCCGAAGCCGACGATGATCAGCAGCAAGTAGAAGTAGCCGATGAAACCGGTGGCGTAGAACACGCTTTTACGCGCTTCCTTGGCATCGCTGACGGTGAAGAAACGCATCAGGATGTGCGGCAGGCCGGCGGTGCCGAACATCATGCCCAGCCCCAGGGAAATTGCATCGATCGGGTTGGACAGCAAGCCGCCGGGGGCCATGATTGCGTTGCCCTTGGCATGCACGGCGGTGGCACCGGCAAACATCGCCTCAGTGCTGAAGCCGAAGTGCTTGAGCACCATGAACGCCATGAAGCTGGTGCCGAACAGCAGCATCACCGCCTTGATGATCTGCACCCAGGTGGTGGCGAGCATGCCGCCGAAGGTCACGTAGAACACCATCAACACGCCGACCAGCATCACTGCATAGAGGTAGTCGATGCCGAACAACAGTTCGATCAGCTTGCCGGCGCCGACCATCTGCGCCACCAGGTACATCAGGGCCACGGTCAGGGTGCCGAAGGCCGAGGTCAGGCGCACCGGGGTCTGTTCCAGGCGATAGGACACCACGTCGGCAAAGGTGTATTTGCCCAGGTTGCGCAGGCGCTCGGCAATCAGGAACAGGATGATCGGCCAGCCGGCCAGCACGCCCAGGGCGTAGAGCAAGCCGTCGTAGCCATTGAGGAACATCATCGCGGAGATGCCGAGGAACGAGGCTGCCGAGATCATGTCGCCGGCAATCGCCAGACCGTTCTGGAAACCGGTCATGCCGCCGCCAGCGGTGTAAAAATCGCTGGTGGAGCGGGTACGCAGTGCCGCCCAGCGTGTCACGCCAAGGGTGAACAACACGAACACCAGGAACATGCCGATGGCGTTCCAGTTCAACGGTCGGGATGCGCCGTCGGCGGCCATCGCAACATCAGTGACAGCCGCCAGCGGCAGCAGGAACAGTGCAAGAAGGCGGTTCATCGGGCGCACTCCTGCTTGAGTTTTTCATTCAGCGGATCGATCACGTTGTTGGCGCGATAGACATAGAAACCGGTCAGCGCAAAGGCCAGCCCGACGATGACGACACCCACCAGCATGCCCACGGTGGTCACGCCGCCGCTCAGGGATTGGCCGAGGGTAGAAGGGGAGAAAGCCACCAGCAGCACGAAGCCGTAATAGATCACCAGCATGGCCAGGCTCAGTGACCAGTACAGCTTCTGTTTGCGACGAACCAGCTGGATGAAATCCGGGTGCTGGCCGATGAGTTCTATGTCTTGGGGGGTCATGGAAGCGCTCTCCGTTGTTGTTTTTGTTGTTGTGTAAAGCAGGTACGGCCCGAGCCCTGTAGGAGCGAGCCTGCTCGCGATGAACCTGAAATCACCGCGGGGTATCAGGCATCCAGCGTTATCGTTGACGACCATCGCGAGCAGGCTCGCTCCTACAGGGTTTTGCGGCGGTTTCAGAGCTGATCGAAATCCAGCACCACCTTGTCGCTGATCGGGAAGGCCTGGCACGACAGCACGTAGCCGGCGGCCACTTCGTAGTCTTCCAGGGCGTGGTTGCTGTCCATTTCCACTTCGCCCTCGATGACCTTGCACTTGCAGGTCGAGCACACGCCGGCCTTGCACGAGTAGGGCAGTTCCGCACCTTGCTCGTTACCCGCATCGAGGATGCTCTGGCTGTTGCGTTGCAGGTCGAACGCCAGGGCGCGGCCATCGCTGATGACGGTGATCTGGCTGACCGCTGAATCCACTTGGCGCGCCGCCTCACGGGCTTCGCGTTTTTGCTGGCTGCCGGCGGCGGCGAACAGTTCGAAGTGAATGCGCTCGGGCGCCATGCCCTTGGCCTTGAGGCTGTCGCGCACGGTCTCGGTCATTTCCTGCGGACCGCAAATGAAGGCAGCGTCGAGGGCTTTGACGTCGAGCCAGCGGCTGAACAGTTGTTCGCATTTCTCGGCGTTGATCCGGCCGTTGTACAGGTCGACATCCTGCTGCTCGCGGCTGAACACGAAGATCAGGTTCAGGCGTTGCAGGTAGCGGTTTTTCAGGTCTTCGAGCTGTTCGCGGAACAGCGCGCCGGAGCTGGAGCGGTTGCCGTACAGCAGGGTGACGCGGCTGTGGGGCTCGGTTTCCAGGGTGGTCTTGATGATCGACAGGATCGGCGTGATGCCGCTGCCTGCCGCCACGGCCAGGTAGTTGCCATGGCGCGCCGGGTCGAGTTCGACGCAGAAATGCCCGGCGGGCGGCATCACTTCCAGGGTGTGCCCGGCTTTCAGCTGTTCGTTGGCAAATGCTGAGAAGCGTCCGCCGGTAACACGCTTGACGGCGATGCGCAGCTCACCGTCGTTGACCCCGGTGCAGATCGAGTACGAGCGGCGTACTTCTTCGCCGTCCAGTTGGGTGCGCATCACCAGGTGCTGGCCCTGGGTGAAGTGGAAGCTGTCCTGCAAGTGCTGCGGAATCTCGAAGGCGATGGACACCGCGTCACGGGTCTCGGCGCGCACGTCCTTGATGGTCAGGCTGTGAAATTTGCTCATTGTTGTTCTCCAGCTGGGACGGCCGATTCGCCGCTCAGATGCACTTGAAATAGTCGAACGGTTCCCGGCAATCGACGCAGCGGTACAGGGCCTTGCAGGCGGTGGAGCCGAACTCGCTGAGCACCTCGGTGTGGGCGCTGCCGCATTGCGGGCACACAACCTGCGGGTTCTCGCCGAGCAGGCTGCGCTTGCTGGTGCTGCCCTCGGGCGGCGCGATGCCGTAAGCGCGCAGGCGTTCGCGGCCGCTGTCGCTGATCCAGTCGGTGGTCCAGGCCGGGGTCAACTTGCGCTCCAATTGCGGCGCCTTGAATCCGGCGAGTTCCAGGGCTTCGCGGATGTCGCTTTCGATCACTTCGGTGGCCGGGCAACCGGAGTAGGTCGGCGTGACCACCACGTGAAGGTGACCGGCCTGCCAGTCGAGATCGCGGACGATGCCCAGGTCGACCACGCTGACCACTGGCACTTCCGGGTCCATGACCTCTGCCAGAATCGCCCACGCGGCAGCCAGGTCGGTCGGTTGAGCCGGCCGGGCGCCGAGGTCGCTGGCGATCAGCTCACCAGGTTGCATCGGGGTACGCTCGTGGCAGGCACTGCATTTCGGCCAGCAGAATCCCTAAGTGTTCGGTGTGCAGGCCCTTGCGTGCATTCAGGTAGAAATAGCTCGGCGCCGCTGGAACGGGCAGGGTGGCGCTGCTGAAGATCTGCTCGATCTTTGTCTGCCACTGGGTGGCGACGCTGGCGATGTCCGGGGTGATGCCGGCGGCGCACAGACGCTGTTCGCTGTCATCGGCGGCGATCAGTTCCACGGTGAAGCGCCAGACTTCGGGAATCGCTGCGAGCATGCGCCGATTGCTTTCCTCGGTGCCGTCACCCAGGCGTTCGATCCATTCGCCGGAGCGACGCAGGTGATAGGTCACTTCCTTCACCGCTTTGGCGGCGATCCCGGCGATGCGTTCATCGCTGGACTGGCTCAGGCCCTGCAGCACCGGCAAATGCCAGGCGTCATAGAGGAACTGCTTGAGCATGGTCACCGCGAAGTCGCCGTTGGGTTGTTCCACCAGCAGCAGGTTGCGATAGGCGCGCTCGTCGCGACGAAACGCCAGGTGATCGGCATCGCGGCCGTCGTCCAGCAGTTCGGCGGCGTACTCCAACCAGTTGCGCGCCTGGCCCACCAGGTCGAGGCCGACGTTCATCAGCGCCAGTTCTTCCTCCAGCGCCGGGGCCTTGCCGCACCATTGGCACAGGCGCTGGCCCTGGATCAGGGCGCTGTCGCCGAGGCGCAGCAGGTATTCGATCAGATCAGTCTTGTTATCCATGGTCGACCTCACATGTGCCCGACTTCGGCCGGCAGCTCGTAGAAGCTGGCGTGGCGGTAGACCTTGTCGTCCGATGGGTCGAACAGCGGGTCTTTTTCATCCGGCGACGAGGCGGTGATCAACGCCGAAGGCACGACCCACAGGCTCACGCCTTCGCTGCGACGGGTGTAGAGCTCGCGCGCGTTCTCGATGGCCATGGTGGTGTCGGCGGCGTGCACGCTGCCGACGTGCTTGTGGTTGAGGCCGTGCTTGCTGCGCACGAAGACTTCGAAGAGGGTCCACTCGGACATTTCAGTTACTCCACATCAGGTGGCCGGATCAGGCGGCGTTCTTGTTTTGTTTTTTGCGGGCGTGGGCGACGGCGGCTTCACGGACCCAGGCGCCGTCTTCAATCGCCTTGCGGCGGGTGGCGACGCGTTCCTGGTTGCACGGGCCGTTGCCCTTGAGCACTTCGTAGAATTCGTTCCACTGGATTTCGCCGAAGTCGTAGTGGCCGCGTTCGGCGTTCCACTTCAGGTCCGGGTCGGGGCAGGTGCAGCCCAATAGCTCAAGCTGCGGGATGGTCTGGTCGATGAAGCGCTGGCGCAGTTCGTCGTTGCTCTGGCGCTTGATTTTCCAGGCCATGGACTGGGCACTGTTCGGCGAGTGTTCATCGCTCGGGCCGAACATCATCAGCGACGGCCACCACAGGCGGTTGATCGCGTCCTGGACCATGTCTTTTTGCGCCTGGGTACCGTGACGCATCATGGTCAGGAGGATTTCGTAGCCCTGGCGCTGGTGGAAACTCTCTTCCTTGCAGATGCGGATCATCGCCCGGGAATACGGGCCGTAGGAGGTGCGCTGCAGCACCACCTGGTTGACGATCGCCGCGCCATCCACCAGCCAGCCCACCGCGCCCATGTCGGCCCAGTTCAGCGTCGGGTAATTGAAGATGCTCGAGTACTTGGCCTTGCCGCTGTGCAGCTTGGCGATTTCTTCATCGCGGTCGGCGCCCAGGGTTTCCATGGCGCTGTACAGGTACAGACCGTGACCGGCCTCGTCCTGGATCTTGGCCATCAGTTGCAGTTTGCGTTTGAGGCTTGGCGCGCGGGTGACCCAGTTGCCTTCGGGCAGCATGCCGACGATTTCGGAGTGGGCGTGCTGGGAAATCTGCCGGATCAGGGTCTGGCGGTAGGCATCTGGCATCCAGTTCTTGGCTTCGATCTTGATTTCTGAATCGATTTTTTCCTGGAAGGCGCGTTCCTGTTCGGACATTTCCGAGAGGTCCTTGATGCGCTTTACGCCGGTTTCTACGAGCTGTGCGTACATTTTTGAGTTCCCGCCTTGAATCTGTTCTGGGGCATGGAGAACTTTATAAGCGATACAGAAATTAATATCAAACACAAAATGACGTGTCGTAATTGTTTTTTGTATCGCTTTGGGATGAATGGGGGGAGGGAGGTCGGCGTACATATCCATTTCTTCGGTAACGGCCACTGGCGGTTTCGCCCTTACGGCGACTCACTTTTTTTTCAAGCGCCAAAAAAAAGTAAGCAAAAAAGGCTCGCCCCGAGCGTCCGGCCCCTCGCTAAGGCTCGGCGTTCCTTCGCTCCGGCATTCATCCGGGGGCATTGCCCTCCGGTTTGCTTCGCTGCACCTACATGCAATGTGTTCGACTGCGTCGAACGGCGCTGCGCGCCAATCCCCGGATGAACGCCTCCACTCAGCCTTCCGAGGGGGCGGGTGGATCAAGAGCTGCAGGCGAGCTAACGCTCGGCCTGATGAGTGGTGAAGAGCGTTTGTGTACGCCGATCTGCCTTTGCTCTTCTGTGGGAGCGAGCCTGCTCGCGATGGCGGCCTTACAGCCGGCCATTTTCTTTCAGATGCCCGTAGTCCAGCTGTAGGAGCGAGCTTGCTCGCGAAGAACGTCCAGGCAACGTGGGCGTCCAGGCAGCACGCGTTATCGTTGACGTCCATCGCGAGCAAGCTCGCTCCTACAGGGTCGTTGCCGCAGCGATGGATATGAAAAAAAACCAAAAAAAAGCCCCGCAAAAAGCGGGGCCATAAAGGGTGCAGCAGTCATGCTTTAGGACGTTTATCCACCACGTGGCAAGCCTTGCCCTCGGATCGCTTGATCGAATGGAACGGCTGCAAAACGATCCGCGAACTGATCCCGATGTACGTCTTGATATGCCGGCTCAATTCTCCGCAAACAGCCTTCTGCTGTTCATCGCCCAGGTGTTGGTGCTCAGCCTTGAGCTCGACATGCACATCAACGCTGTCCAGGTTGCCATTGCGATACAGATGAATCTCATAACACTCGGCAAGTTGTTTGACTTTCAGAACCTGCTCCTCGATCTGCGTCGGAAACACGTTAACGCCACGGATGATCAGCATGTCATCGCTGCGCCCGGTGATCTTGTCGATGCGCCGCATGGGACGCGCGGTGCCCGGCAGCAGGCGCGTCAGGTCGCGGGTGCGATAGCGGATCATCGGCAGGGCTTCTTTGCTCAGGGAGGTGAACACCAGTTCGCCCATCTGCCCGTCCGGCAGCACTTCGCCGGTGACCGGGTCGATGATTTCCGGGTAGAAGTGGTCTTCCCAGATGGTCGGGCCGTCCTTGGTTTCGGCGCATTCCATGGCCACGCCCGGGCCCATGATTTCCGAGAGGCCGTAGATGTCCAGGGCGGTGATGCCCATGCGTGCCTCGATGGCGCTGCGCAGTTCGGCGGTCCACGGCTCGGCGCCGAAGATGCCCAGGCGCAGGGCCAGTTTGTGCGGGTCGATGCCCTGGCGCTCGATTTCATCGGCGATGTTGAGCATGTAGGACGGCGTGACCATGATGATGTCCGGCTGGAAATCCTTGATCAGCTGCACCTGTTTTTCGGTCTGGCCACCGGACATCGGGATCACCGTACAGCCCAGGCGTTCGGCGCCGTAGTGCGCGCCGAGGCCGCCGGTGAACAGGCCGTAGCCATAGGAAATGTGCACCTTGTCGCCACGATGGCCACCGGCGGCGCGGATCGAGCGCGCAACCACGTTGGCCCAGGTGTCGATGTCGTTCTGGGTGTAGCCGACCACGGTCGGTTTGCCGGTGGTGCCGCTGGACGCGTGCAGGCGCACGATGTCGTGCATCGGCACGGCAAACATGCCGTAGGGGTAGTTGTCCCGCAGGTCGGACTTGGTGGTGAAAGGGAATTTCGCCAGGTCGTCCAGGGACTTGATGTCGTCGGGGTGTACGCCCAGCGCATCGAAACGCTGACGGTACAGCGGCACGTTGTTGTAGGCGTGGTTCAGGCTCCAGCGCAGGCGCTCCAGCTGATGCTGGCGCAGCTCGTCGATGCTGGCGGTTTCCAGCGGGTCCAGCACAGGGTTCAGCACGGCTTGGGCAATTGGCATGTTCATGTGTTCACTCGAATTGTTTTTGTGTTCCAGCCCTTTTGCACAAGGGCTTTGAGTGCATGCCCCAAGGATACCTCTCGGCTCCTTGGGAATCGCGATTCTTTAGTGGGATAGACGCTCGATGATCAGCGCGATCCCCTGGCCGACACCGATGCACATGGTGCACAGGGCGTAGCGGCCGTTCCGTTCCTCAAGCTCATGCAGGGCGGTGGTGACCAGGCGTGCGCCGCTCATGCCCAGCGGGTGGCCCAGGGCGATGGCGCCGCCGTTGGGGTTGACCCGCGGATCGGTGTCGCTCAGGCCCAGTTCGCGCAGCACCGCCAGGCCCTGTGCGGCGAAGGCTTCGTTGAGCTCGATCACGTCCATGTCCGCCAGGCTCAGGTTGGCCACCTCCAGCACCTTGCGGGTGGCTGGCACGGGGCCGATGCCCATGATCCGCGGTTCAACGCCAGCCGTGGCCATGGCCACGACCCGGCCACGGGCGGTCAGGCCGTGGCGTTTGGCGATTTCCGGGCTGGCCAGCAGCAGCGCACAGGCCCCGTCGTTGACCCCGGAGGCGTTACCGGCGGTGATGCTGCCGCCTTCGCGGAACGGCGTGCCCAGTTTGGCGAGCTGCTCAAGGGTAGTGTCGCCGCGTGGGTGTTCGTCGTGCTCGACCACCTTGGTCGGGCCTTTGCGCTGGGGGATTTCCACCGCGACGATCTCTTTGGCCAGGCGCCCGCTGGCCTGGGCGGCAGCAGCGCGTTGCTGGCTGCGCAAGGCGAAGGCGTCCTGGTCGGCCCGGGAGATGTTGAACTGTTCGGCGACATTTTCTGCCGTTTCCGGCATGGAATCGATGCCGTAGGTCTTTTTCATCAGCGGATTGACGAAGCGCCAGCCGATGGTGGTGTCGAAGACCTCGGCTGCACGTGAAAACGCCTGCTCGGCCTTGCCCATTACCAGTGGCGCGCGGGACATGGATTCAACGCCACCGACCAGCATCAGCCCGGTTTCGCCACTGCGAATGGCGCGGGCGGCGGTGCCGATGGCATCGAGCCCGGAACCGCACAGGCGATTGAGGGTGGTGCCCGGCACGCTGACCGGCAATCCGGCCAGCAGTGCGGACATGCGCGCGACGTTGCGGTTGTCTTCGCCGGCCTGGTTGGCGCAGCCGTAGATCACGTCGTCAACCGTGTTCCAGTCCACTTGCGGGTGGCGGCGCAGCAGCTCGCGCAGCGGTACCGCGCCGAGGTCGTCGGCGCGCACGCTGCTCAGGACACCGGCGTAACGGCCAATCGGGGTCCGGACTGCGTCGATGATCAGGGCGTCATTCATTCGGGTTCTCCTGCGTCAGCACCGGGCCGCGCACTTTGTAGGATTTGCCATGGAACAGGGCGATCAACTGACCCTGCTGGTTTTCGATGCGCACGTCGTAGTTGCCGGTGCGACCCGAACGGCTCTGCTCGATGCAGTCGGCGTTCAGCGTGTCACCCAGGCGCGCCGGGGCGATGTAGTCGATGCTGCAACCGATGGCCACGGTGGCTTCGTTGTAACTGTTGCAGGCAAAGGCGAATGCCGAATCGGCGAGGGCGAACAGGTAGCCGCCGTGGCAGGTGCCGTGACCCTGGATCATGTCGGCCCGCACCGCCATGCCCACTCGCGCGCAACCGGAGCCGGCCGAGAGCAGGCGCATGCCCATGGCCTGGCTGGCGGCGTCGCGCTGGAACAGCGATTGCGCGCATTCACTGGCCAGGGTCATGGCTTCATGGTTAGTCATGGAATGTTCTCCCTTCGGTGGCGCGACGGCGCAGCAGCAGCGACGGCCGGTAGCGTTCTTCGCCATAACTGGCTTGCAGGTTTTCCAGCGTTTCAAGAATGTGCGAAAGGCCAATGGCATCGGCCCAGGCCAGTGGCCCCTGTGGATAATTGACCCCGGCGCGCATGGCCAGATCGATGTCGGCGGCCGAGGCCACGCCTTGCAGCAGGGCGTCGGCGGCTTCGTTGGCGAGCATGGCCACAGTGCGCAGGACGGCGAGGGCCGGGCTGTCGCTGAGCAGGCTGACCATGAGGCCGGCCCGTTGCAGCAGGGCAACGCCTTGTTCGAGGGCCAGCGGATCAATGCCTGCCGCATGGCTGATAGCGATGCGTTTGGCATTGCCGTAATCGAACGCCAGATCGAGCAGGATCAGGTTGCGCAGCCCGTCTTCCCGGGCACGCTGGCAGGCCATGCGGCCATCGCTCAGGGCCAGCACCGCGTCACCCACTCGCAGCAATCCGCGGCCGTCGCGCCGGATGACTTCGACACCTTGCTCGCTCAAGCGCGCCAGCAAACCCTGGGCGATGCCAAGGTCACCTTCGGCGATACAAGTCTCGACGCTTGCGTTGCTGCTGATTTCACCTGCTTGCGGGCGTTCGGTGCCTTGGGCGTAGCTGTAGAAACCCTGTCCGCTTTTACGTCCCAGACGCCCGCCATCCACCAGTTCTTTCTGGATCAGCGACGGCAGGAAGCGTGTGTCCTGGTAATAAGCGTCGAACACCGAGCAGGTCACGGCGTAGTTGACGTCATGGCCGATCAAGT
This sequence comes from Pseudomonas sp. BF-R-30, assembly GCF_019956175.1. Classification (NCBI taxonomy): domain Bacteria; kingdom Pseudomonadati; phylum Pseudomonadota; class Gammaproteobacteria; order Pseudomonadales; family Pseudomonadaceae; genus Pseudomonas; species Pseudomonas sp. BF-R-30. The sequence goes on from NZ_JAHBDE010000001.1 coordinate 126,654, forward strand.
CGGTCAGTTCGAACGCGCCCATGGCAAAACCACCGGCCTCGCGCATCAACGCATCCAGGGTTGGGCAGTCGGCCGCGCCTTCCTGCAGCATCCGTAGGCTTTCGGCATAGAACGGCCGGGCCACGCGGTTGACGATGAAGCCCGGTGTGGAGCGGGTGTGCACCGGTTTTTTGCCCCAGGCCCTGGCCGTGTCGTACAGGCACTCGGCGAGTGCCGGATCGCTGGCCAGGCCGCAGACGACTTCCACCAGCGCCATCACCGGTGCCGGGTTGAAGAAGTGCAGGCCGAGCAAGCGTTGTGGATGATCAAGCTGCGCGGCGATGCTGGTGATCGACAGCGACGAGGTGTTGCTGGCGAGGATGCAATGCTCGCCGCAGATGCCTTCGAGCTGGCGGAACAGTGCGCGTTTGACCTCAAGGTTCTCGACGATGGCTTCGATGATCAGATCGCAGGCGGCCAGGGTTTCGATGGCTTCCACCGCTTGCAGGCGTGCAATCGTCGCGCTGCGCGATTCGGCCGACAGCTTGCCGTTCTCGACTCGCTTGCCCAGTTGTCGGTCGATGCCTTCAATCGCCTGGGCGGCTGCGCCGGGACGATTGTCCAGCAGCAAGACCGGATGGCCGGCCTGGGCCGCCACCTGGGCGATACCGGCACCCATGGCCCCGGCGCCGATCACGGCGATGCGTGCAGATGTGTTCAATGCGGTCATGGCTCAGCGTCCCTTGAAGCTTGGGGTGCGTTTTTCCATGAAGGCGCCGACGCCTTCGCGGTAGTCCTCGCTACGCCCGGCCAGACGCTGCAGGTCTTTCTCCAGCTCGAGCTGTTCGTCAAAACTGTTGCTCATGCTGGCGTTCAGGCTGCGTTTGATCAGCGCCAGACCGTAGGTCGGTTGTGTGGCGAGGTGGCGAGCCAGCTTCAGGGCTTCATCGCGCAGTTCGGCGTCTTCCACACACTGGTAAATCAAGCCCCATTGCTCGGCTTGTTCGGCGCTAAGGCGGTTGCCCAGTAGTGCCAAAGCCTTGGCCCGGGCCATGCCCACAAGACGCGGCAAGGTCCAGGTGCCGCCTGAATCAGGGATCAGGCCAATCTTGCAGAACGCCTGGATGAAACTGGCCGAACGCGCCGCCAGTACCAGGTCGCAGGCCAGCGGAATGTTGGCGCCGGCGCCGGCGGCCACGCCGTTGACCGCGCAGATCACCGGCAGCGGCAGGTCGCGCAACTGGCGGATCAGCGGGTTGTAGAACTTCTCGATGGACTCGCCCAGATCCGGCACGGCGCTGCCTGGCGCGACATTGCGGTCGCTCAGATCCTGCCCGGCGCAGAAGCCGCGACCTTCACCGGTCAGCAGCAATACGCGCACGTCAGGGTTCTGCCGCACTTGCTTGAGTGCTTCTTTCACTTCGCCATGCATCTGGGTGTTGAAGCTGTTGAGCTGGTCGGGCCGATTGAGGCTGAGCAGGGCGACGCCGGCGTCGATGGAAAACAGGATGTGTTCGAAGTTCATGGTCTTGGCGTTCTCTTGGCAGTCGTTCGAATTCGGATGTCGGTGGCCGCTTTATTGCCCGGTGAAAGTCGGGCTGCGCTTTTCCTGGAAGGCCGCAATGCCCTCGTCGCGGTCGCGGGTGCCGGCCAGCACGGTGAAGGCGTGACGCTCGAAACGCAGGCCGCTGGCCAGGTCCGTGTCCATGGCCTTGAGCAGCGCTTCCTTGGCCAGGCGCACCGCCAGTGGTGCCTTGGCCGCAATGCTGCGAGCGATGTGCAGCGCGCGCTCGACGGTAAATTCCGGCTGGGTCACTTCGCTGACCAGACCGACGCGCTGGGCCTGACGGGCGTCGATCGGCTCGCCCGTCAGCACCATTTGCATGGCCATGGATTTGCCGACGGCGCGCAGCAGACGTTGGGTGCCACCGGCGCCGGGCATGATCCCGAGGTTGATTTCCGGCTGGCCGAAGCGGGCATCAATGCCTGCAATGATGATGTCGGCGTGCATCGCCAGTTCGCAGCCACCGCCGAGGGCGAAGCCGTTGACCGCAGCGATCAGTGGCTTGCTGAAACGAGTGATGGCTTGCCACGAGGCCTGGCGCGGGTCGTCGAGGATGCCGACCAGATCGCGCTCGGCCATTTCCTTGATGTCGGCACCGGCGGCGAAGGCTTTGCGGCTGCCGGTGAGCACCACGGCGCGGGTGTCGGGGTCGGCTTGCGCGATGTTCAGTTCAGCGGCCAGTTCGCCCAGCAACTCGGTGGTCAGGGCGTTCAGGGCTTGCGGGCGCTGCAGGGTAATCAGGCGGACGCCAGGCTCGATCAATTCGACGGCAAGGGTCAGAGGCATGGCGGATGCTCTCGCGGTGCACGCTCGGCGGGGTGCCGGCTTGTTATTGGATCGGCCGCAGGGGCCGGTTTTGCCCAAGTATAGCTATAACGTGATACGTAAATGCAATACGAAAATTGATTTAATGTGTCTTATTGGTGTGCGTTTAGATTTTTCATCCTCCCGCTGAAGGGGTGCTGATAGCGGGTTTTTCCTAGAAAACATTGGGTTCTATGGTGATTTTGGAGGCGTGCTGGCATTCGTCGGAAAGGTGTATTTCAAGTGATACGGTTTTTAGTCTTTGTGCTGTTAAAAGTGATGTGATACAAAATGAGTCACTAATTGCATCGCTTTGTGAAGGAAGCTTCCATGACCTGCTACAGCCTTGATGGCCTGACTCCGGTGGTTGATCCGAGCGCTTATGTGCATCCGTCCGCCGTATTGATCGGTGACGTGATCATCGGCCCCCATTGCTATGTCGGCCCGCTGGCCAGCCTGCGCGGGGATTTCGGGCGGATCGTGCTGGAGGAGGGCGCCAACCTGCAGGACACCTGCGTGATGCACGGTTTCCCCGACAGCGACACCGTGGTCGAGCGCAATGGCCACATCGGCCACGGTGCGGTGCTGCACGGTTGCCGGATTGGCGCCGATGCGCTGGTGGGCATGAATGCGGTGGTGATGGACAACGCCCGGATCGGTTCGCGTTCATTCGTTTCGGCGGCGGCATTCGTCAAGGCCGGCTTCGAATGCCCGGAACAGTCGCTGGTCATGGGCGCACCGGCCAGCATCAAGCGCAGCCTCAGTGATCAGGAAGTGGCGTGGAAGCAGGCGGGCACCCGGGAGTATCAGGAATTGGCCAAGCGTTGCCTGGAACAGATGCAGGTCTGCGAACCGCTGGCCGAGCCGGAAGCTGATCGCCCGCGCATCAGCGACAGGGGGGTGCGGCCCAAGGGCAGCGCCTTGTGAACACTGAGATCATGGGGGTAAATCTGTGGCGAGGGGGCTTGCCCCCGTTGGGGTGCGAAGCGCCCCTTAAATCGGCCGACGCGATTTTGAACACGTTGACGACTGCTGCGCAGCCGAACGGGGGCAAGCCCCCTCGCCACAAACTCGCTCCTACAAGGGGATGCGATTAACAGGCAGAGTTTCGGTATATTCCTTTTCTTTTTTTACACGGAACGCCCATGTCGTCCCTGACTCCCTTGAACCATCTGATTACCCGCTTCCAGGAGCAGACGCCGATCCGCGCCAGTTCCTTGATCATCACGTTGTACGGGGATGCCATCGAACCCCATGGCGGCACCGTCTGGCTGGGCAGCCTGATTCAATTGCTCGAGCCCATCGGCATCAACGAGCGGCTGATTCGTACGTCGATTTTTCGCCTGACCAAGGAAGGCTGGCTGACCGCCGAGAAGGTCGGTCGCCGCAGTTACTACAGCCTGACCGGCACTGGTCGCCGGCGTTTCGACAAGGCCTTCAAGCGGGTCTACAGCACCACGATGCCGGCCTGGGATGGTTCCTGGTGCCTGGTGATGCTCTCGCAACTGACCCAGGACAAACGCAAACAGGTGCGTGAAGAACTGGAGTGGCAGGGTTTCGGTGCGATTTCGCCGGTGGTGCTGGCCTGTCCGCGCAGCGACCGTTCCGACGTCAACGCGACCCTGCTCGACCTCGGCGCGCAGGAAGACACCATTGTCTTCGAAACCACCGCCCAGGATGTACTGGCCTCCAAGGCCCTGCGCCTGCAGGTGCGCGAGAGCTGGAACATCGAGGAGCTGGCCGCGCACTACAGCGAGTTCATCCAGCTGTTCCGGCCGCTGTGGCAAGCCCTGCGCGAGCAGGAAAACCTGCAACCGGCCGACTGCTTCCTGGCGCGGGTGCTGCTGATTCACGAGTACCGCAAGCTGCTGCTGCGCGACCCGCAACTGCCGGACGAGTTGCTGCCCGGCGATTGGGAAGGCCGCGCCGCCCGCCAGTTGTGCCGCAACATTTACCGTTTGATTTACGCCAAGGCCGAAGAATGGCTGAACGCCGCACTGGAAACGGCCGACGGCCCGTTGCCGGATGTGGGTGAAAGCTTCTATCGGCGTTTTGGCGGACTGAAATAGCACGTCATTGTTCAGGGAGTGGTGCGGTTCAGGAGAGCATCCGATGTCGTGTGGATTGACGTAGACAATAAAAATAAGCCTGCGTGAGGCCTGACATGATTTCTACAACAGCACAGCGCCATGATGGGTTCGACCAGTGGATCCATCAGATCAACCAGATCTGTGGCGCCTTCAACGCACAACCCCTGGGCAGCGAGTTTGCCGGACGTATCCGCGAATACCAGAGCGATGCGCTCAAACTCAGTTTCGTCGACGTGTGCCAGGCGCGTTTGTACCGTACGCCCCAGGAAGTCGCGGCGGGCGAGGGCGGCAAGTATTTTGCGGTGTTCCAACTCGACGGCACGGCGGGCATGGCCCAAGGCGACGACAAGGTCTTGCTGTCCCCCGGCGACATCACGCTGATCGATGCTTCGCGGCCCAGCGACTTCACCTACGGCGAAAACTCCCGGCAGTTGTCGCTGATCCTGCCGTATCAACTGGTCGAGCAAACCCTGCGCTTCAATCAGGTCAAGTGCGGCCACCGGATTGCCGCAACCTCGCCCATCGCGATGCTGTCGCACCGGCTGATCCTCGATGCCACCCGCCAGCAGCACCTGACCCGGCAGGAAAGCGAAGCGACCCTGGAGGCGATTGTCAGTCTGCTGCGCCCGGCGATCAGCCAGGCCGACGATTGCACCGATGCCCATGAGCGGATCTTTCGCAAGACGCTCACCTGCATCGACGAAAACATTCGCTCCGAAGACCTGTGCCCGGAATGGCTGGCGCGGGAAGTCGGCATATCGACCCGAGGCCTGTACCGGATGTTTGCCAAGAAAGGCCTGGTGGTGGCGCGCTACATCAAGAACCGCCGCCTGGACCTGTGCGCCGAATCCCTGCGCCAATCGGGCAAGGAGGAAAAGTTGTCGGTGCTGGGGTATTCGTGGGGGTTTTCCGATTCGAGTTACTTCTCGACAGCGTTCAAGTCGCGCTTCGGCATTGCGCCGGGGGAGTATCGCAAGCGGCATGCTTGATGGTTTGAACACCGGTCAACCCTGTAGGAGCGAGCCTGCTCGCGATGGTCGTCAACGATAACGCGCGAATTCTGGAGAAACGCGGTGTCCTTGAGATCTTCGCGAGCAGGCTCGCTCCTACAGGTATGGCGTTCGACCCGATTACTTCGGTGAGCTGAGGTTCAGGGTCGGCGTTTCATCGAAGAAGTTCCACGGCTTCAACAGCACATGCACCCACTCGGTCGGCATGATCGGCCACTCTTCGGCGCGGGCGATGTGGGTGGTGCCGGTGGTCAGCCAGACCACGTCGTCGGTGTTCTCGATGGAGTGGTTGTCCTGGGTGAACTGCCCCAGGCCCGAGTCCTTGTCCGAGCGGTTCGGGTATTTGCCTTCCGGGTACTTTTCCTCCGGGTTGTATTGCGTCACCCACAGCTGCTTGTCCATGAAACTCAGGCGGTGGTAGAGCCATTCGTCCTTGCCGAAGTTGGCGCCCTTGGCCACCGGGTGCGTGCCGCCGGCATAAGGGATCAGCTGATAGGAAACCGGGTTGCCGACCTTGTTCTCCTTGCTGAAGTTGGTCAGCAGGCGCACGGTCGACGGGTCGAACTTCTGCGCCGCTTGCTGTTCGGTACCGATCACTTTGGTCTCGGTCTGCATGGTGCTGGTGCGCGGCCCGCCACGGTCGTTGGGCAACACCACCGGGTTCACTTCCACCAGCGAGTTTTGCTCGCCGTCCACGTCCATATCGAGACGGAAGTTGTAGATGTGCTGGTGTGTGGTGCCGACGATGTTGTGGTCCAGCAGGGTGCCGTAGCGCGTGTCTTCCCTGGCGGTGTCTTCGTGCATGGTTTTCGATTTCACGCCCTTGACCGCTTCGATACCGGTGGCGCCGGCGTCGATGCCGATGGTGCCGTTCTGCTGGAAGACCCAGTCGAAGATGTAGTCGTAGTTGCCCACGGTGCTGATCCAGCGCACCACCAGTTCACGGCGCTCGGTGCTGAGGTTGGGCTGGCCCATTTCCTGGTGTTTGTATTCGGGGCCGGCGTAGCGTTCGAACACCGCCATGGCGCGCGGGATTGCGGTCGGTGCGCCGGTGTAGTCGGCGATGGTGGCGTCCAGCAGCACGGCGTTTTGCGGGGCGTCTTTGCCACGGGCAATCGGCGAGGTCAGGGTGCCCATGCCGTAGTCGCCGGAGTCGAGGTAGGCCTTGAAGTACCAACCGACGTCCGGGTCGCCGTAAGGCACGATCATGCCGCCCAGCGAGCCTTCGTACATGATCTTGCGTTTCTTGCCTTTGTCGTCGTAGGTGACGGTGGACAGGATCGGCCCGACCCGCGAATCGAGGCGAACATGGAAGTCCCAGTTCTGCCAGTGAATGCTGTTGCCGCTGATGGTGTAGTTCTTGCCCTCGGGCTCGATGATTTCCAGCGGTTTGACTGCGACGCCCTGGCGTCCGCGACCGTCATACGGCGTCGGATTCATCGGCACCGGAATGAGCGCGTCGTCTTCGATCTTGATCAGCTTCTTCTGTTCCAGGTCGACAATCGCCACCAGGCCTTCAATCGGGTGCGCCCAGTAGTTGCCGTCACCGGTGTTGAGGTAGCTGACGATTTTCAGCAGGCGCTTGTCCTGCGCCAGGCCGTCCTTGCCGTCGAAGAAACCGACAGTCAGCGGCGTGGCCACAACCTTTTTCACATCGTTGATGCCGCGCTTGGCCAGGGCCTGGGCGTATTCCGGGCTGGTTTCCACAGCCGTCTGCACCGTTGCGAAGTCGTCCAGCAACACCATGCCGTGGGCGCCTTCGATCGGCTTCCAGGACTTGAGTTCTTTCGTGTCGAGGTCGACCAGGGCTTCGATCACGTGCTTGCCGTCGAGCACCACGATTGAGGCCTCACGCGGCTGGGCGACGTTTTGCCCGGTGAAGACGAAGTTCCACACTTGATCCTTCGGCGGTTCCTTGACCGAGACTTCGGTGAAGCGGAAGCCAGGCTTGTAGTTTTCCGATTTCTTGACGATGTCCACGGCCGTGGTGATTTCGGCTGCGCTCAGGGGGTTGAGCGGGTTAGGGCGGGTCTCGACGACGAAGGTCTTGTCCAGCCCGGACTGGAACACCTGGTTGATAAAGTCCTTGGACATGAACGCCGTATGGTCCTTGAACACCACCGGCACCGTCAGCTCGATACGCTTGCCGTTGAGCATCGCCACTTTGCTGTCGGGCTTGACCTTGAGGTAGACCCCGTCCTTGGCGATGGTGAACAGATTGGCGTAGTCGTCCCATTTCACCGTGGCGCCAAATTCCTCAAGACCCGCTTGCAGCGGCACCATTTCGGCGTGACCGCCGTGGGCCTGGGCATTACCCGCCCAGAACGGCAGACCGAGGGTGCTCAGGGTGATGGCCAGGGCGAGGCGGGCCAGCGGTGTTCTCTTGGGCGATGCTTTGGGGCTGAACATGTGTGAATTCCTGGGTGAAAGCCGGGTACGGGCATTTCTGCACTTTGTTACAACCAGTCAATGGCTGCATTTGAATGCCTGCCAGATTTCTTTGGTTCCGTGCCGCAATTGAGCTTTCCTGACGAAATGCACAATGGCAAGGGGATAAAGTGCCCTGTGTGGCGGACGCAAACCATTGCTTCAAGTTAATAGGAAGCATTACTATTCACGCTCCGTCTCCACAGCACACCGCAATGACCCTCAAGCTGCCCCGCAGACACGGCTTTTTCGAGCATTACGAAGAGTTGGTTGGCACCTGGACCCGTCGCCTGAGAAACCGTCAGCAGGCCGAGGACCTGGCCCACGATACCTTCGTGCGGGTGCTTGAGTCCGATTCGGCGGTGGTGCAGCAGCCCCGGGCGTATTTGCACCAGACCGCGCGCAACATTGCCGTGGATGGTTATCGGCGTGAGGACCGGCGGGGCGCCATGGAGTCAGAGGCGATCGATCTCAGTGAGTCGCCGACCGGCGACCCGGAGCATTTCATGCACGCGATCCAGCTGGCTGATTCCATCGAACGGGCGCTCACCGAGCTGCCGGTCAACTGCCGCAAGGTGTTTGTCTGGCAGAAAATCGAGGGCCTGACCCAGGCCGAAATCGCCGAACGCCTGGGGTTGTCCAAGAACATGGTGGAAAAGTATATGATCCGCACGCTTCGGCATCTGCGCGATCGCCTGGACGGGTTGCAGTCATGACCGGCCGCGCCTTCTCCTCCCCAGCCAAACAGGAACTTCCATGATGGATACTCGTGATTGTGCGTGCGGGCAAACAGCGGTTCGCGATGACGCGGCGCAGTGGTTTGTGCGTTTGCAGGAGCCTGTTGCCGATGTCGAAGTTCGGCGTCAGTTTCAACTCTGGCTGGAGCAGCACCCCCAGCACCGAAGCGAATTCGAAGTGCTCCAGGGCTTGTGGAGCGCCGCCGACCTGGTGCCGACGGCGCGCTTGCGGGCCCTGTGTGAAACCCCGCCAGCCCTGAAAAAACGTCGTCCCGTGCTGCGTTACGCGGTGGCTGCCAGCGTGTTGGCGGTAGCGCTCGGCCTGGGTTTGTTCAGCGGCCTGAATCATCCGGCGCCTTACACCGCCGAGTTTTCAACGGCCCTGAATGAGCGACGCCAAGTGGCGTTACCCGATGGCTCGGTGGTCGATCTGGACAGCCGCAGCCGGATTCAGGTGCGCTTTGAAAAGGATCGCCGCAACGTTGAGCTGACCGAAGGTGAAGCGATGTTCAGCGTCGAGCATGACACTGGCCGGCCTTTCGTGGTCGCGGCGGGCAGCGGCAAGGTCACGGTTACCGGCACCCGATTCGACGTACGTCATGGCGCCAGCGAAACCCGGGTGGTGGTGGAGCAGGGCAGCGTCAAGGTTCAAGGTCGCGACGCCGCCGATAACGATTTCATCAATCTGTCGGCAGGTCTTGGCTCCCACGTCGATACCCAGGGCAAAGTTGCCGCCGCCTATGCCGTCAACCCGGCGGAAATGACCGCCTGGCGCAACGGCAAACTGGTGTTCAACAATGCCAGCCTGGCCGATGTCGCCGAGCAGGTCTCGCGCTATCGCGAGAAGCCACTCAAGGTCGCCAGTGCAGCGGTGGGCGATCTGCGCCTGACCAGCGTGTTCAAATCCGACAACACCGACGCGCTGCTCAAGGCCTTGCCGAGCATCCTCCCCGTGGCCGTGCGCACCCTTGGCGATGGCAGTCAGGAAATAATTTCAAAATAAAATTCAGGTTTTTTTCGAGTTCATCGTCTTCCTGTTCAACTGCAACTGGTTTGCATTAACAAACGCACACTCTTGCGATCCACAGGATTACGTTCGACGTGAAAAACTCCACCGCTAAAAACAACAAACTCCCCTGGTTACCGCTGGCCCTCGCGTTGGCGGTCAACGTTGCGCTGCCCCAGGCCTTTGCCGCCGATGCCATCCGCATCCCGGCGCAACCCTTGGGACAGGCCCTGAGTCAGTTGGGCCAGCAAACCTCGCTTCAGGTGTTCTTCAGCCCTGAACTGGTCGCCGGCAAGCAGGCTCCGGCGGTGGATGGCAACCTTTCCCCGGAAGATGCGCTGCGCCAGTTGCTGCAAGGCAGCGGCCTGCAATACCAGATCGATGAAGGTTCGGTGACGCTGATGCCGGCACCAGCATCGGCGGCCAGCGGTCCACTGGAACTGGGCGTGACTGACATCAAGGTTGTCGGTAACTGGCTCGGCGACGCCGATGCCGCCGTGGTGCAGAACCACCCCGGGGCACGAACCGTGATCCGCCGCGAAGCCATGGTCGAGCAGGGCGCGATGAACGTCGGTGACGTACTCAAACGTGTCCCGGGTGTGCAGGTGCAGGACGCCAACGGTACCGGTGGCAGCGACATTTCCCTCAACGTCGGTGTGCGCGGCCTGACTTCGCGCCTGTCGCCTCGCTCCACCGTGCTGATCGACGGCATCCCGGCGGCGTTCGCGCCTTACGGTCAGCCGCAACTGTCCATGGCGCCGATTTCCTCGGGCAACCTCGACAGCATCGACGTGGTGCGCGGTGCCGGTTCCGTACGCTACGGACCACAAAACGTGGGCGGCGTGATCAACTTCGTGACCCGCGCGATCCCGGAACAGGCCTCCGCGGAAATCGGCACCACCCTGGAAACCTCGCAGCACGGTGGCTGGAAGCACATCGACACGGCATTCATGGGCGGCACCGCCGACAACGGCATGGGCGTGGCGCTGTTGTATTCCGGCGTGAACGGCAACGGTTACCGTGAAAGCAACAACGGCAACGACATCGACGACGTGATCCTCAAGACCCATTGGGCGCCGACCGATGTCGACGATTTCAGCCTCAACTTTCACTACTACGATGCCAAGGCCGACATGCCCGGCGGCCTGACCCTGGCGCAGTACGACGCCGACCCGTTCCAGTCCGTGCGCGACCACGACAACTTCAGCGGTCGCCGCAAGGATGTGTCGTTCAAGTGGGTGCGGCAGATCGACGATCGCACCCAGGCTGAAGTGCTGACCTACTACACCGACAGTTTCCGTGGCAGCACCATCGCCTCCCGCGACCTGAAGACACTCAACTCCTACCCGCGCACCTACTACACCTTCGGTATCGAACCACGGGTGTCCCATGTTTTTGATGTCGGCCCGACCACCCAGGAAGTCAGCGTCGGTTATCGCTACCTGAAAGAGGCCATGCACGAAGAGGCCAGCCGTGTGGCGCTGGTCAACAATGAGCCGGTCGTGCGTCCGGGGGCGGACGGCCATGTCTATCAGGATCGTACCGGTGGAACCGAGGCCAATTCGGTCTACGTCGACAACAAGATTGACGTTGGCAACTGGACTGTCACGCCAGGCATTCGCTTCGAGCACATCAGCACCGATTGGCACGACCGCCCGGTGCTTGATAACGCCGGTAAACGGGTGCCGGAGAAAAACCGCAGCATCGAGAGCAATGAGCCGCTGCCGGCCCTGAGCGTGATGTATCACGTGTCCGATGCCTGGAAACTGTTTGCCAACTACGAAACCTCGTTCGGCGCGCTGCAGTACTTCCAGCTGGGTCAGGGCGGTATCGGTGACGAGCCCGCCAACGGCCTGGAGCCGGAAAAGGCCAAGACCTACGAAATCGGTACGCGCTACAACGATGACGTGTGGGGCGGCGAAGTGACGCTGTTCTACATCGACTTCGACGACGAACTGCAATACATCAGCAATGACGTGGGCTGGACCAACCTCGGCGCGACCAAGCACCAGGGTATCGAAGCCTCGGTGCACTACGACATGGCCGCGCTGAACCCGATGCTGGACGGCCTGACCGCCAACGCCGGTTTCACCTACACCCGCGCCACCTACGAAGGTGAGATCCCGGGCTTCAAGGGCCGTGACCTGCCGTTCTACTCCCGCCAGGTGGCCACCGCCGGCCTGCGTTACGACGTCAACCGCTGGACTTACAACCTCGATGCGTTCGCCCAGTCCAAGCAGCGTTCGCCGGGCACCGGCGTGAACGCCGATGGCAGCTTCAACGGCGACTACATCACTGAAGGCACCGCTGATGGCCAGTTCGGTGACATTCCGGGTTACGTGCTCTGGAACGCACGTGCCGGCTATGACTTCGGTCCGCAGGTGTCGAACCTGAAACTGGGGGCGGGGGTGAAGAACATCTTCGACAAGCAGTACTTCACCCGTTCCAGCGACAACAACTCGGGCATGTACGTCGGTGCGCCGCGCACGTTCTTTGTGCAGGCCAGTGTCGGGTTCTGACCGACCTGTGGCGAGGGGGCTTGCCCCCGTTGGACTGCGTAGCAGGCCTTCTTTCAGGGCTGCTGCGCAACCCAACGGGGGCAAGCCCCCTCGCCACAATTCAGACCTTCAACACTCTCCCGCCAACGGCCACCGCCACCAGCAACACCGCCATCAGGGCAAAGGCGAAACTCAAGCTGCTGCCATGGGCGACGAAGCCGATGACGGCGGGGCCTGCCAGGATGCCCGCATAACCCAGGGTGGTAATGGCCGGCACGGCGATGCTTTCGGGCATGACCGTCTGCTTGCCGACTGCGGTGTACAGCACCGGCACAATGTTCGAGCAACCGGCACCCAGCAACGCATAACCCACCAGCGCCGCCTCCCAGCTCGGTGCGAACGTCGCCAGAAACAAACCTGCGGCGGCGGTCAGCCCGCCGGACACAATCACCCGCGTCGCGCCCAACCGCCGTACGATTTTGTCACCGGTCAAACGCCCGGCCGTCATGGTCAAGGCAAACGCCGCATAACCGAGCCCCGCATACGCTGTGTCGATGCCACGTTCCTGTGTCAGGAACACCGCGCTCCAGTCCAGCGCAGCGCCTTCGGCGAGGAACACGATGAAGCACATGCCGCCAATGAACAGGACGATGCCATGGGGCACCGCAAACGCCGGCCCCGAACTCTCGCTGCCGTAGGGCAACAGATGCGGCACGGCCTTGGCCAGCGCGATCAGCAGCAACACGATCACCACCAGCGTGGCCCCCAGGGGGGAGATCCCCAGGCCAAGCAATCCGCTGACGCCTGCCGCGCCGACAATCCCTCCCAGGCTGAACAGGCCGTGGAACCCCGACATCATGTTTTTGCCGCTGGCGCGCTCGACGATCACCGCTTGCAGGTTGACCGTCGAATCCACGGTGCCGAGCCCCGCGCCGAACATGAACAATGCGGCGATCAGCGCCGGAATCGACGACACCGTCGCCAGCAGCGGCAGGGCGGCACAGATCAGCAGGGTCCCGCCGGCCGTCACCCGCCGGCAGCCGAAACGTGTGGACAGGATCCCGGCCAGCGGCATCGCCAGGATCGAACCTACCCCCAGGCACAGCAGCAACAATCCCAGGGTGCCTTCATCCAGTCCGGCCCGGGCCTTGGCATAGGGCACCAGAGGTGCCCACGCGGCGATGCCGACCCCGGCGATGAAAAAGGCGATGCGCGTGGACATCTGTTCCAGGCGCCCGGGTACGAAGGTGGTTTGGCTGTTGAGGCTGGTCATGACAATCCTTGCCAAAAAGCGTCGCGTCCTCAACGGACAGTGATCGGCCTATGAGGGTTCGATCAGTGCCCGGAAAGTTTTACGGTCAAACAGGGCGATATGGTTGCACAGCGCCAGTGTTTTTCGCGATATGTTGAGCCATTCCAATGACACACGGAGGGCGCCATGGCGCAGAGGTACGATGCACGGGGCAACATTTACATCGTGGTAACACCCGAAGAACTGCGCCGTCAGGGCATCGACCTGCCCGACCAGGCCAGCCAGGCAGCGCAAACCCTTGAAGCCTGGGCGCCAGCCGCGATCGAGGCTTGCTGCAGTTGGGCTCCAGGCACTCAACCGTCCGGCAGCAAGGATCATCGCAGCGACGGTTTGCTGGTCGGACCGTTTCAGTCGTCGCCTCCCTTTGACCTGTTGATCGTCAACACCGACGGTACCCTGGCCGAGCGCAGTGGCAACGGGCTGACGATTTTTTCCCAGGCCCTCAGTGATCAAGGGCTGTTGCCGCAGAACGAAGCCTGTCTGCTCAGGGTTCACCACGACAAGGCTGATTCGCCTTCGCCGGGGCAGACTTCAGTGAAAGCCGCAGAGGTCGAGGGCGTGAAGGGTTTTTGGCTCGATCTGGGCCAGCCGGGATTCGGGCCGTCGGCGGTCAGTGCTCACGGGGTTGAAGCGGCGATGTTCAATGGTCGCGAACTCAGCCACGTTGAACAATTGTCGGCACTCAATAGTGCATGGTCGCACAGCCAGTTCGCGCGGGTCGGCAATCCCCATTGCGTGACGCTGGTGGAAAGTGCCGAGGACCTGCCGAGCAACGAGCAGATGCGCGAGCCGGCGCTGGGTGAGGGGCTGACGCGAATCGCCTACGCCATGCCGGTCGGCGCAGGCAAGCCTTGTCCGGCGGGAATCAACCTGCAATGGGCAATGCGCGTGTCCGAAGGACACATCGCCGCGCGGGTATTCGAGCGGGGCGAGGGGCCGACGGCGTCGTCGGGGACCAGCGCCAGCGCGGTGGCCTGTGCGGCCTGGCGGGCAGGTTGGGTCAGCGCCGGGGAGGTGAAGGTGACGATGCCGGGTGGCACGGCGCCGATCTTGCTGGCGGAAGAGTTGGGGGAGTTGAGTCAGGTCAGTCTGTTTGGTACGGCTCGAATGATCGATTGATTGTTAGATTGCCATCGCGAGCAAGCTCGCTCCCACAGTGGTTTTATGTCGTTCACAAAACCTGTAGGAGCGAGCCTGCTCGCGATGGGGCCAGTCCAGTCAGCGCAAGTTTCAGCCCAGCCCACTGAACTCCACCACCGGCATCGTCCGCTTCATCAAGACCTTGCCATCGCGCACCGAGTACAGCGGCAACCCCTGGCTGCGGATCATCTCGTAATCACTCTCCGCCGACAGAATCAGCAGGTTCGCCGGCCGCCCGCGCTCCAGGCCATAGCGATCGCCGAGGTTCATGGCTTTGGCGCTATTGTCCGTCACCAGGTCCAGCGCACTTTGCAGGTTGCGATAACCGAGCATGTGGCAGATGTGCAGGCCGGCTTCGAGCACCCGCAGAATGTTGCCGTTGCCCAGGGGGTACCACGGATCGACGATGGAGTCCTGGCCGAAGCACACGTTCATGCCTGCTTCCAGCAACTCGTTGACCCGGGTCACGCCCCGGCGTTTCGGGAAACTGTCGAAGCGACCTTGCAGGTGGATGCTTTCGGTGGGGCAGGAGACAAAGCTGATCCCCGAATGCCCGAGCAAGCGAAACAGTTTGGCGCAGTAGGCGTTGTCGTAGGAGCCCATGGCCGTGGTGTGGCTGGCCGTGACCCGCGAACCCATGTCGCGGCTGCGGGCCTCTTCGGCGAGCACTTCGAGAAAGCGTGAATGCGGGTCGTCGGTTTCGTCGCAATGCACATCCACCAGGCAACCGCTGCGTTCGGCCAGGTCCATGAGAAACTTCACCGAGCTGACGCCCTGATCGCGGGTGTACTCGAAATGCGGAATGCCACCTACCACGTCGGCGCCCATGCGGATCGCTTCTTCCATCAATTCGCGACCATTGCGGTAGGACTCGATGCCTTCTTGAGGGAATGCGACGATTTGCAGGTCGACCAGGTGCCGGCTTTCCTCGCGTACTTCGAGCATCGCCTTGAGCGCGGTCAGTTGCGGGTCGGTGACGTCGACGTGGGTGCGCACATGCTGGATGCCGTGGGCGGCGAGGGTCTGGATGGTTTTCTTTGCCCGGGCCTTGGTGTCTTCCTGGGTGATGGTCGCCTTGCGTTCGCCCCAGCACTCGATGCCTTCGAACAGCGTGCCGCTCATGTTCCAGCGCGGCTCGCCGGCGGTCAGGGTTGCGTCGAGGTGGATGTGCGGCTCGACAAAAGGCGGCACTACCAGGTTGCCGCCGGCATCCAGATCGTCAGGGCCCAGGGTCGGGGCTTCGATCTGGCGGCCGATGCTGCTGATCAGGCCGTTTTCCAGGTTCAACTCATGCAGGCCTTCCTGGTTGCGCAGACGGGCATTGATTATGTGCATCGGGCAGATCCTTTTGGCGAATCGTTCAGGCAATGCTCTTACGTTAGCTCGCCAGCGGCGATTCCCGCCAGTTCAATATGTGGGAGCGAGCCTGCTCGCGATGGCGCAGTGTCAGTCACCTTGGTGCTGAATGTGCCACAGTCATCGCGAGCAGGCTGGCTCCTACAGGGGGATGGGTATGTTCAGGTAGATAGTTGCAGGGGTAAAAATCGCATAAGAGCGGCGACTACCGCTTCGGGCGCGTCTTCCTGAACCAGATGACCGGCGTTGGGAATCGGATAAAACTGCGATCCGGGAATCATCTGCTGCAAGGCCCGCCCGCGTTCGATGGGAATCCACTGGTCATCTTCACCCCAGAGAATCTGCACCGGGCAGCGAATCGTCGAGTACAGGCCCTCGGCCTCGCAGGTATAACGCTCGTTCATCTGCGCGATCTGCCGGTAGAACGCCGCTTGCCCCGGCTCTCCCAGCCACGGCTGAACATAGGGGGCGAGTTCGTGGTCCGGGATTTTCCGCTTGATCGCCCCGCGGATGTAAGCCGGCACAATCGCTTGCTGGATGTAATCGGGCAGTCCGCTGAAGGCGGCTTCATGCTGGCGCACATGCTGCACGAACGGCGAGCCCCAGGGCGTGAGCGCCACCGGGTCGATCAGTGTCAGGCTGCGGTAATCCTTGCCGTTGAGCAGGTGCGCGCGTAGGGCCGTGGCACCGCCAAAGTCATGGGCCACCACGTCGGGGCGATCCAGGCCCCAATGATCCAGCAACTGCGTCAGCAATTCGTTCTGCACACCCAGGGACACGTCGCCATCAACTTTCTCGGATTGCCCGTAGCCCAGCAAATCGAAATAGTGCACCCGGTGCGTGGTGATGAAGTGCGGGGCAATCCGGTGCCAGACATAAGAGGAGAAGGGCGTGCCATGCACGAACACCAGCGGCGGGCCGTCGCCGCGCACGGCGTAGCGCACGGAGTGCCCTTTGAAGCGATAGGTCTGGGGCAGTGGCCAGTCAGTCATAGGTGTGTCCTCTTGGCGGGTGCGAGGCAAAAAGCATAGGCAAAAAAAACAGCCGATAAAGGCTGTTTTCCATGTCAGTGACAAACTGTAGGAGCGAGCTGCGATGGGCGTCAACGATAACGCGCGGCATCTGGCAGCCCGTGGGGCTCTGGCGTCCATCGCGAGCGAGCTCGCTCCTACAGGGGGCTGTGTTTTTATTCGCCGCGATAGATGCAACCGCTGGTGCAGGTCTCGTGGATGCGGATCGCGCTGAGTTCCGGCAGCAGCGGCTTCAACTCCTGCCAGATAAACTTGGCCAGCACTTCGCTGGTCGGGTTTTCCAGGCCAGGAATGTCGTTCAGGTAGTTGTGGTCCAGACGCTCGTACAGCGGCTTGAAGATCTCTTTGATTTCCGAAAAATCGCGGATCCAGCCGGTGTGCGGGTCGAGGTCGCCGCTCAGGTGGATTGCCACTTTGAACGAGTGACCGTGCAGGCGCCCGCACTTGTGGCCGTCCGGTACGTGGGGCAGGCGGTGGGCGGATTCGAAGGTAAACTCTTTGAAAATTTCCACAGTATCTTCAGCTCTGTTCAGGTGGCGTTCGCCGCAGCGATTCGGGCAGGTGGCGAGTTTACCAGTTTGTCCTGACTAAAGGGTCAGCAAGCGCTCGCCCAGGCGACCGTTGGCGGCCAGTTCGAGGAATTCGTCGCCCAGGCGACGGCTTTCGTCCATGGTCGTGCGCCAGTATTTCTGCCGGCTCGGGGCGTCTCCCATGAAACGCTTGAAGTCGTTACGGTCCGGCAGTTTGCCGTAGGGCAGGCGCGCCAGGTATTCCTTCGACGGCGCCAGCAACAGCACGTTCTGCAAGCGAACCGGGCAGGCGCGGCGCCATGGCAGGGTCTTGTCGAACCAGCCGGGAATCACCCGGTCGGTGAAATGCGGGTAAAGCACGATGTCGTTGCCGCTGTAGGGCAGGTCCAGGTGGTAATCCAGCAGACCGCCGTCGCGGAAGGTCCCGGCGCCGGCGCCCGGCAGGTCGCGCACGCCTTGCATCACCATCGGGATCGAGCCCGAGGCCAGCAGGGCCTGGCGCAAGTTGCCGGCATTGAGGGCGACGAAGCGCGACGGGAAGTCATTCAAGGCATTGACTGGCGGCGCCAGGCGCGGGTCGTGGATGATCAGGCGTTCGAAGTGTCGTGCCAGCCGCGCCCGGCCGCGCAGGTTGTCGGCGATGACCGATGACAGGCCCAGCCCGAGGCGGCAGCGATGATCGTCGGCCAGCAGGCCGTGGCTTTTGACCACCATGATGTTCAGGCGGTAATGGTTGTTGTCGAGGATCGAGGCATCGCGACCGTCGAGCAGGTCATTGAGCATGCGCTGTGAGCTCTGGCTGATCTGCGCCATGGTCACGCCCTTGGCAAAGTGTTGCTCGGTGTAGAGCTGCCCGAGACGCCGGATGCCCTCGGCGGCGTCCGGCAGGCAGGCGCTGGCGAAGCGCCAGGAACCCACCGATGCGCCAATCAGCGAGCGTTCCCGCGGTGCCGCCGGCAGCCACTCGCCGAACAGCGCCAGGTCCAGACCCTGAATCCCCAGCGCCTTCGGACCGCCAGCCGCGCCAGGCAAGGTGCCGACGTCGGCGGCGTTCAAGCCGCTGTCACGAATGCGCGCAAAGGCACGTGGACCGGCCTTGAGGGTCAGGGAGGGGAACTTGATGTGGATGGCGGTCATTGCGGTCTCGATTTCGGGCCAGCAGAAATTATAAACACGATCACTGTAGGAGCGAGCCTGCTCGCGATAGCGGTGTTTCAGTCAAATCATTGTTGGATGTGCCGCCGCCATCGCGAGCAGGCTCGCTCCCACAAAGGAGGGCGGTGTTGCCAATGATGGCAATTCAGTTTCAATTAAGTTCATCCGGTTAAGGTGGCGCCCACAGGCAGCACCTGAAGAAATACGGAGACACCCATGAAAACCCTGACCGCCCTGTTTACCGCGTCGATCCTCGGCATGACCGCAAGCCTCGCCCACGCCCGGGAACTTGGCCCGGATGAAGCGCTGAGATTGCGCGACGCTGGTACCATTGTGTCGTTCGAGACACTCAATGCCAACGCGGTGGCCAGGCATCCGGGTTCCACCGTCAGTGAAACCGAGCTGGAACAGCGTTATGGCAAATACCTGTACAAGGTCGAGCTGCGCGATCCTCAGGGCATCGACTGGGATGTGGAATTAGACGCTGTCAGCGGGCAGGTTCTCAAGGATCATCAGGATTCGTAATGAAGGTGTTTTTATTCAAGCGATGCACCGGTAGCCGGATGGCGCTGTTGCTTCTGGCATTTTGCTCGGCAGTGTTGGCCCGCGACCTGGATCAGGATGAGGCCCTGAGCCTGCGTCAACAGGGCGTGATCCTGCCGCTGGAGCAACTGCTGCAGCAGGCGATGGATCACTATCCCGGTGCGAAGCTGCTGGAAGCCGAGCTCGAAGAAAAACACGACGTCTACATTTATGAAGTCGAGCTGCTGACCCCTGAGGGCGTGGTCCGCGAACTGGGCATCGACGCCACCACCGGCCGTTTACTCAAAGACAAGGAAGACTGATCCATGCGTTTGCTCCTGGTGGAAGACCATGTGCCCCTGGCCGACGAACTGCTGGCCGGCCTCAATCGCCAGGGGTATGCGGTGGACTGGCTGGCCGATGGTCGCGATGCGGTACATCAGGGCAGCATCGAGCCTTACGACCTGATTATCCTCGACCTCGGTTTGCCCGGCGTGCCGGGGCTTGAGGTGCTGGCGCAATGGCGCACGGCGGGGCTGGCCACGCCGGTGCTGATCCTGACGGCCCGAGACTCCTGGGCCGAACGTATCGAAGGCCTCAAGGCCGGCGCCGACGATTACCTGACCAAGCCATTCCATCCCGAAGAGTTGTTTTTGCGCATCCAGGCGTTGTTGCGCCGCTCCCATGGCCAGGTCAACCAGCCAACGCTCAAGGCTGCCGGGTTGCATCTGGACGAAGGTCGCCAGTGCGTTGTGCGCGACGGAGCGGACATTCAACTGACCGCCGCGGAGTTTCGCCTGTTGCGTTATTTCATGCTGCACCCCGAGCAGATCCTCTCCAAAAGCCACCTCGCCGAACACCTCTACGACGGTGAAACCGAGCGCGATTCCAATGTGCTGGAAGTCCACGTCAACCACTTGCGCCGCAAGCTCGGCAAAAGTGTGATTGAAACCCGTCGCGGCCAGGGTTATCTGTTCGGCGGGCAAGCCCGGTGAGATCGATCCAGCGCCGCTTGAGCCTGGGCCTGATCAGCGTGATGGTGGTCGTTGGCCTGGTGCTGGCGCAAACCAGCCTGTGGCTGTTCGAATTGGGGTTGCAGCGCTACCTCGAAGCCGGGTTGCGCAATGACAGCGAGAACCTGCTGGCGGCACTGGTGCGCGGGCCGCAAGGCTTGCAACTGGATGAGCGACGCCTGTCACCGGCTTATCAACGGCCGTTCTCCGGGCATTATTTCCGCATCGATTTCGCCGACGGCCATTGGCGTTCCCGTTCTTTATGGGATCAGGAACTGCCGGTGCTCGATCACCCCGGCCTGCATGGCAACTTGCAACTGGGTCCGGAAGGGCAACAGTTACTGGTGCTGCGTACGGACTATCGACGTTCGGGGTTGCCGATCTCCATCAGCGTCGCCGAGGACTACACGCCAATTCGCGAAAGCTTCCGGCGCATGCAACAGCTCGGGTTTGGCCTCGGTTTGACGGCGCTGCTGCTGATTCTGCTGCTGCAACGGATTACCGTGCGCCGGGCCTTGCGTCCGCTGGAGCAGGCCCGCGAGCAGATTGCGCAGCTTCAACAGGGTCAGCGTTCGCAACTCGATGATCAGGTGCCGGTGGAACTGGAACCACTGGTGGCGCAGATCAACCATTTGCTGGCCCACACCGAGGACAGCCTCAAGCGCTCACGCAATGCCCTGGGCAACCTCGGCCACGCCTTGAAAACTCCGCTGGCGGTGCTGTTGAGCCTGGCTTCAAGCGAGCAACTCGACGCGCACCCGCAATTGCGCAAGGTCCTCAAGGAGCAACTGGAGCAAGTCCAGCAACGGCTCAATCGGGAACTCAATCGTGCGCGGTTGTCCGGCGATGCGTTGCCGGGCGCACTGTTTGATTGCGATGCGGAACTCCCCGGGTTGCTGGCCACCCTGAACATGATCCATGGCGAACACCTGGCGCTGAGCTACCGCGCACCCACCGGCCTGCAATTGCCCTGGGATCGCGAAGACCTGCTGGAACTGTTGGGCAATCTGCTGGATAACGCCTGCAAGTGGGCGGATGCCGAGGTTCGCCTGAGTGTGGCCGAGACTGCAGGGGGCTTTGAACTCAGCGTGGAAGATGACGGCCCGGGCATTCCCGAAGAGCGTCGCGATCAGGTGTTCGGCCGAGGAACGCGGCTGGATGAGCAAACCCATGGGCATGGTTTGGGGCTGGGCATCGTGCGCGACATCGTCGATAGCTGGGGCGGCAAACTGTCGTTGCTGGAAAGCGAATGGGGCGGGTTGAAGGTCGTCATCGAGTTGCCTAAACATACTTGATGTCACACCAGGAACCCTGTGGGAGCGAGCCTGCTCGCGATGAGGCCGTGTCAGTCGACATTAACTGTGGCTGACACACCGCTATCGCGAGCAGGCTCGCTCCCACAGGACCGGGCGCCGGTCAGGTGTGATGAATCTCCCGATCCTTGGTTTCCGGCATGAAGAAAATACCCAGCACCGCCGTCATCACCGCGATGACAATCGGATACCACAGCCCGTAGTAGATATCCCCCGTGGCCGCCACCATGGCGAACGCCACCGTCGGCAGGAAGCCACCAAACCAGCCATTGCCGATGTGGTAGGGAAGCGACATCGAGGTGTAGCGGATGCGTGCCGGGAACAGTTCCACCAGCCAGGCGGCAATCGGCCCGTAGACCATGGTCACGTAGATCACCAGGATCGTCAGCAGTAGCAACACCATCGGGTAGTTGGTCTTGGCCGGGTCGGCCTTTTCGGGGTAGCCGGCGTCCTTGAGGGCGGTGGCGAGGGTGGCGGCAAAGGCGTCGTTCTTGGCCTTGAAGTCGGCGGCCGGCATGCCGGTGCCCTCGAAGCTCTCGATCACTTTATCGCCAATGCGCACCTGCGCAACGGCGCCCGGCTCGGCGTCCGCGTTCTTGTAGGGGATGGCCCTTTTGGCCAGCACGGTCTTGGCCAAGTCACAGGAACTGGTGAATTTGGCCTTGCCCACCGGGTCGAACTGGAACGAACACTGGGCGGGATTGGCGACGACCGTGACCGGATTCTTCTCCTGCGCGATGAACACGTCGGGGTTACCGTATTGGGTCAGCGCGTGGAAGATCGGGAAGTAAGTCAGTGCCGCGATGATACAGCCCGCCATGATGATGCCCTTGCGCCCGATACGGTCGGACAGGCTGCCGAAAATGACGAAGAACGGCGTGCCGATCAATAGGGAGCCGGCAATCAGCAGGTTCGCGGTTTGCGGTTCGATCTTCAGCGTCTGCAACAGGAAGAACAGCGCATAGAATTGCCCGGTGTACCAGACCACGGCCTGGCCGGCGGTGCCGCCGAGCAGGGCCATGATCACGATCTTCAGGTTCTCCCAACGGGCGAAAGATTCAGTCAGCGGCGCCTTGGAAGACTTGCCTTCGGCCTTCATTTTCACAAACACCGGCGACTCGTTGAGCTGCAAGCGGATGTACACCGAGATAATCAGCAGCAGGATCGACAGCAGGAACGGAATCCGCCAGCCCCAGGCTTCGAAGGCTTCAGTGCCCAGCGCGGTACGGCAGGCGAGGATCACCAGCAGTGACAGAAACAGGCCGAGGGTGGCTGTCGTCTGAATCCACGAGGTGAAGTAGCCGCGTTTGCCCTTGGGGGCATGTTCGGCCACGTAGGTCGCGGCGCCGCCGTACTCACCGCCCAGCGCCAGGCCTTGCAGCAGGCGCAGGCTGATCAGGATGATCGGCGCGGCTACGCCGATGGTCGCGTAGCCGGGCAGAAAACCCACCACGGCCGTGGAAATACCCATGATCACGATGGTGATGAGGAACGTGTGCTTGCGCCCGATCATGTCGCCCAGTCGACCGAACACAATCGCCCCGAAGGGCCGCACGGCAAAGCCTGCGGCAAAGGCGAGCAGGGCGAAGATGAAGGAAGTCGTTTCGTTGACACCGGCGAAGAAGTGCTTGGCGATGATCGCCGCGAGGGAGCCGTACAGGTAGAAGTCATACCATTCGAACACGGTGCCCAGGGACGAGGCAAAAATGACCTTGCGTTCCTCCTTGGTGAGCCCGTGATGGGGCGCGCTGCCCGTGGTTGCATTGTCGATTGCTGCCATGAGTATTCTCCGTCTTGCTCTTGTTGTAGGCCGGAGTTCCCACCAACACTTACCGTACCCAGGCCCTGGGGCTGAAGTCATTGGATTACGTGGTTTGCATTCAGGTTGACGCTAGAAGGCGCTGCAAGGTTCCATGAAGCATAATCGGCTTGCGGCAGATATCCACTTGCCATCATTTGATTGGGCAGCACGAAAACTGTAGGAGCGAGCCTGCTCGCGAAGGAGTGTCAGCTACCTTGGTGTCGACTGACACACCATCGCGAGCAGGCTCGCTCCTACAGAGGGGATGTTTACCGGGTTTAAACGCGGAACTGGTCCATCAGGCTCTGCTGCTGGTTCGCCAGGCTATTGAGCGACTGGCTGACCCGCGCCGATTCATTGGCCTGGCCCGACAGCGACTCGGTCACGTCGCGGATGGTCGCCACGTTGTTGTTGATCTCCTCGGCCACCGCGCTTTGCTCTTCGGCGGCACTGGCGATCTGCATATTCATGTCGTTGATCACGGTCACCGCGTCACCGATCTGGCGCAGCGCCGTCACGGCCTGGCCAACCTGCTCGACACTGCCCTGGGCCTGACGATGGCTGTTGTTCATCGAACCCACCACCTCCTGGGTGCCGTTTTGCAGTTGTTCGATCACCAGACGGGTTTCTTCCACGGACTCCTGGGTACGCCGGGCCAGGTTGCGCACTTCATCGGCCACCACGGCAAACCCGCGCCCGGCCTCACCGGCACGGGCCGCTTCGATCGCGGCGTTGAGGGCCAGCAGGTTGGTCTGCTCGGCAATCGCACGGATCACTTCCAGTACGGTGCCGATCTTCTCGCTGTTGGCCGCCAGACCTTCGACCTGAACCATGGCCGCGCTCATGTCGGCGGCGAGGTTGTCGATGCTGGCGGTGGTGCGGTCGATCACGGTCAGGCCCTGACGGGTCGCCTGATCGGCATCGCGGGCGGCGTGGGCCGCTTGCGCGGCGCTGCGGGCGACGTCCTGGGCGGTGGCGCTCATTTCGTGGGAGGCGGTCGCCACCTGGTCCACCTGGCGGTACTGCTGCTCCATGCCGGCGCTGGTCTGTGCGGCGATGGCGGACGACTGATCAGCGGTGCTGCGGGCGTCCTGCACCGAGCGCTTCACTTCGGCAATGATCGGTTGCAGCTTGTCGAGGAAACGGTTGAACCAGCCGGCCAACTGGCCCAGTTCATCCTGCTTGTCGTAGGTCAGGCGGCGGGTCAGGTCACCTTCGCCGCTGGCGATGTCTTCGAGCATGTGCGCCACGCCGAGGATCGGTCGGGTGACGCTGCGGGCCATCAGCCACACCAGCAGCAGGCCGAGCAGCGCGGCGAGCACCCCCAGGCCGAGCTCGACCAGGGTACCGGCGGTGTTGCTGTCATCGAGTTGCTTTTTCAGGGCTTCGGCGGGGCCGACCAGGACTTTCTCCGGCACGTCGAGCAGCACGCCCCAGGATTTACCGCCGGGAATCGGCTGGAAGGGTGCCAGCACTTTCAGTTGCTGATGGCTGTGCAGGCTGGCGGTTTTGCTGCTGGCGGCGAGCATGCGCAGCAGTTCGGCGCCATTGGCCTTATCCACGGCGTCCAGGCGCTGGCTGAGTTTGCCGGCGTCCGGGCTGTAGCCGGCGAGCAGGCCGGCCGGGCTGATGATGCTGACGCTGGTCTGGCCGTCATAGAGCTTCTTGCTCGCGCCCAGGCTGACCGCTTGCAGGCTGTTGAGGTTGATGTCCACGGACAGCGAGGCGATCACCTTGCCGTTGACCATCAGTGGGAAAACGATGCTGGTCATCAGCACGTTCTGACCGTCGATCTCATAAAAGTAAGGTTCGATCACGCACGGCTTGAGCGTGGTGCGCGGACAGGTGAACCAGGCGTTGGCCGCTTCGCCGCTGGGGCCGGTGCTGGTGTCGGCCATGTCCTTTTCCGGCAGCGCCATGGACGTTACCTTGCCCGGCGTCGGCTGCGACCAGTAGAGGGCGAAACGACCCTTGTCGTTGCTGCCAAGCTCGGCTTGCCCGGCGAACAGTTCGTCCTTGCCGTCCAGCCCATTGGGTTCGAACACCAGGGACAGGCCGAGCAGGTCCGGGTTGGCTTGCAGGGCTGACTTGACCTGGCGGGTCAGGTCTTCGCGCAGGTCGAAGGCATCGAGAAAGCGCTTCTCGGCCTGGTCACGCAGGAACAGCACCTGCCGGGAGAAGCCGTGGCCGTACTGATAGGCGTCCATGAACTGCTGGCGTATCCCCAGCGCCTGGTTTTCGCCCTGGGACTCGATCCGGGCCTGGGCCGCCTCTGTCAGCATCTCCATGCTCGAGGCTTTCACCAGCTCGGAGCTGTGCTCCATGCGGTACAGCGAAAGACCCACCAGCAGGGTCACGATGCCCGCCAGGCACAGCCCGGCCAGCAGGGTGATTTTCCATTGAATGGAAAGTTGTCTGAGCGACATGGAGACGTCCTTATTCGATAAATATCTGAGACTTTGCACTGTAACGGCCGGGATTTTGGTTTCTTTATCCCGTCTATCGGCTATCAAACACTTCCCCCTTGTAGGAGCGAGCATGCTCGCGATGGTCGTCAACGATGACGATGGAAACCTGATACCCCCCGGTGCTCTCAGGTGCATCGCGAGCTAGCTCGCTCCTACAGGTCATCACATGTCGTTACATATCGACAGCGCCGAGGTGCTTTGACAAGGAGGTGACGCTGCGGCACAGTGCGCGCCCTCTAATAAAACCCATTCCTTAATCCGCTGGTGGCTCTTCGCAGACTGCCGGACGGAGTCTTTTCGTTTGTATCGAGGTAATGAAATGAATGCAGTAATTGCCGCGGTCGGCATCATGCTGATCCTCAGCCTGTCCCGCGTGCATGTGGTGATCGCCCTGATCGTCGGTGCGCTGGTCGGTGGCTTGACCGGTGGCCTGGGAATCGAGGCGACGCTCAAGGCTTTCAACAGCGGCCTCGGTGGCGGGGCGACGGTGGCGTTGTCCTACGCCTTGCTCGGCGCTTTCGCCGTGGCCATTGCCAAGTCCGGCATGGCCCATGCGCTGGCCGACAAGGCCCTGGCCATGGTCGACCGCCAGCACGCCAGCGGCGGTGGCCAGGTCAAATGGCTACTGATTGGCCTGCTCTGGGTCGTGGCCATCGCCTCGCAGAACATCTTGCCGATACATATCGCGTTTATTCCGTTGCTGGTGCCGCCGCTTCTTTATGTGCTGACCAAGCTGCAACTGGACCGTCGACTGATCGCCTGCGTCATGACCTTCGGCCTGATCACGCCCTACATGTTCCTGCCGGTGGGCTTCGGCAACATCTTCCTCAATGAGATCCTGCTGGCCAACGTCGCCCGCAGCGGCGTGGACATCAGCGGCATCAACGTGACCCACGCCATGGGCATTCCGGCCCTGGGCATGGTGGCGGGCCTGCTGATCGCGTTTGTCAGCTACCGCAAGAAGCGTGTCTACGACCTGGCGAAGATCGAACAGGTCGAGCAAGTGGCGGTGCAATACAACCCGCTGAGCCTGATGGTGGCCGGCGTGGCCATCGCGGCGGCGTTCATCATTCAGTTGTTGCTCGATTCGATGATCATCGGTGCGCTGGTCGGCTTCCTGATCTTCTCGGTGTCGGGCATTGTCAAATGGCGTGACACCGACGACCTGTTCACCGAAGGCATGAAAATGATGGCGATGATCGGCTTCATCATGATCGCCGCCTCGGGTTTTGCCGAAGTGATGAAGGCCACCGGTGAGGTGCAGACGCTGGTCGAGTCGTCGGCGTCGTACATCGATCACAGCAAAGGCATTGGCGCCTTGCTGATGTTGCTGGTGGGGTTGCTGGTGACCATGGGCATCGGCTCGTCGTTCTCCACCGTGCCGATCCTGGCGGCGATCTTCGTGCCGCTGTGCGTGCAACTGGGCTTCAGCCCGTTGGCGATCGTGTGCATCGTCGGCACGGCCGGTGCCCTGGGCGACGCCGGTTCACCGGCTTCCGACTCGACCCTGGGCCCGACTTCCGGCCTGAACATCGACGGCCAGCACCATCACATCTGGGACACCGTGGTCCCGACCTTCCTGCATTACAACCTGCCGTTGCTGGCGTTTGGCTGGGTGGCGGCGATGGTCCTCTAACCCCGATACCCCTGTAGGAGCGAGCCTGCTCGCTATGGACCCAAGAGCGCTGCGTTTAGTCAGTAAACACGCGGCATCGTTAACGACCATCGCGAGCAGGCTCGCTCCTACAGGGGCTCGCAAGTTAATTTCACCGCGTTCAACTTTTGACCCGGCGTGCCGTTAAAGCTTTTAACCACGCCAACAAAAATCAAAAGAGTGAACGTCATGCGCATGAGCCTCAAGGCAAAAGTCCTGTCCCTTGCCGTCCTCCCGGTGTTGCTGTTTGCGCTGGTCATCAGCCTGACCACGCTGTTCATTCTTCAGGATCAGGCGCGCAAGGAAGTCGAGCAGACCCGCGAGCGCCTGCTCAGCGATGCCAAGGCAACCTTGCAAAGCTACGTGGCCGTGGCCATGACCACGATCAAACCGCTCTACGACGCCGCCGCCCCCGGCGATGAGGCGGCGCGGGCCCAAGTGATCAAGCTGCTGTCGAGCATCACCTACGGCAAGGACGGTTACTTCTTCGGCTACGACTCCAACACCGTGCGCCTGTTCAAGGCCAATAGCCCCGAGGGCGTGGGCCAGAGCTTCAAGGACAACCGCGACCCGAACGGTGTCTACGTCAACCGCGACCTGGTGAAAGTCGCCAAGGACGGTACGCACTACCTGCAATACAGCTCGCCATTGCCTGGCAACACCCAGGTGCTGGTGCCCAAGCTCGGCTACACAGAATACCTGCCGAAGTGGGACATGGCGGTCGGCACCGCGGTCAACCTCGACGGCATCGAAGCACAAGTGGCCGTGGTCGAAGCCAAGGTCCAGGAGCGCATGCAAGGCATGGTGCTGAGTATCGTTGGCGTAGCAGTCGTGGTGCTGTTGGTGATCGCTGCTGCCGGGATGTTGCTGGCCAACACCATTCTGCGTCCGCTGCATCTGATGAAAGCCAACCTCGACGACATCGCGGCGGGCGAGGGCGATCTGACCCGCCGCCTGACCATCACCAGTCAGGACGAGCTCGGTGAACTGGCCGGTTCGTTCAACCGTTTCGTCGACAAGATCCACGGCCTGGTACGGCAGATCACCGAAATGACCTCGCAACTGACCGGGCTGGTGAACCAGGTGTCCGACCAGGCCAACCGTTCGGACCAGGCCATGGAACGCCAGCGTCACGAAACCGATCAGGTGGCCACAGCGATCAACGAAATGTCGGCGGCGGCCCAGGAAGTGGCCAAGAGCGCGCAGAACGCCGCGGTAGCAGCCCAGCAGACCGACGAAGAAGGGCAGGCGGCCAAGCGTGTTGTGGCCGGCAGCATCGAGAAGATCCATGCCCTGGTGGACGACATCCGCAGCAGCGGCGTGTCCCTGGACAGCCTGCAAAAAGACGTGTCGTCGATTGTCAGCGTGCTCGGGGTGATCCGCTCGATTGCCGAGCAGACCAACCTGCTGGCGCTCAACGCGGCCATCGAAGCCGCCCGCGCCGGCGAGGCCGGGCGCGGCTTTGCGGTGGTGGCCGATGAAGTGCGGGCGCTGGCCAGCCGTACACAAATCAGCACCCAGGAAATCCAGGGCATGATCGACCGTTTGCAGGCCGGCACCCAGTCGGCGGTGGAGGCGATGCGTCGCTCCAGCGAGGCCGGCGACGGCACCTCGGCCCAGGCCAACGAGGCGGGGGCTTCGCTGGACACCATGGCTCAGCTGATCGCGACCATCAACTCGATGAACGCACAGATCGCCAGTGCCGCCGAAGAGCAGACCGCCGTGGCCGAAGAGATCAATCGCAGCGTGCATCAGATTGCCGTGGCGGTGGACAGCGTCGCCGACGAAACCCAACTCGGCGCGCAAACCTCTCGCAGCCTGGCCGACCTCGGTCAGCGCCTGGGCAGCCTGGTCGGGCAGTTCCGTATCTGACGGAGCAGAGACAAGACCTGTGGGATTTTTGATAGGCAGGAGCGACAGCCACTACACTTATTCTGTGCATCCGAGCACTGGACGACCTTGCTAGAGGAGTCAGCTCCATGATTGACCGTGAAAGTATCTGCGATTGTGCGAAATGTACCTGCAAACTCGGTGAACATCCGATTGCCCGTCACGGCAAGCATTACTGCTGTGAAGCCTGCGCCAAACACCATGAGCATGGCGAGGAGTGCGCTCATAAAGACTGCAAGTGTGCCCACTGAAAACCACGGCATAAGCAAAAGTGGAGCCTAGTCCGGCTCCACTTCCAGCCTGAGGCTGTCATCTTCCAGGCGTTCGCTGTGGCGGACGGTGCCTTGCAAGCGCCGCCCTTCGACCCGCAGCACCAGGGTCTTGGCTTGCTCCAGATCTTCCGGCAGTGGCGCCGGGACGCGTATGGCGAAGCAGAATGGGTCATTTTCGACCTGTTCCAGTCCGATCCGGCACTCGGTGCTAATGGTGACGCGGCCGCTCGGCGTGTCCAGACCGTAGTCCAGTTGCGCAGGGCTGTTGACGGGTGCTGCGCTCATATCCCTTCCCCCGAACCTGATGGTTACCGGATATTAGTTCGCCGGCCGCCACTTGACGTTTTCCACGCCGAACTTTTCAGCCATCGGCTTGCTGGTCTTTTGCACCTTTTCGCGTCCGAATCGGGGGATTCGCCCCACCCCCGCGTCACAACTCGCCCAATGCCAGGCTTCTGCGTTATCCATTTTTTCCAGTCGGATGATGAATGATTTCGGAGCACCATGGAGGGTGTACTCGATGACGAATAATTTTGCACTGTTCATAAAGCCCCCGGTTCCTCCCTGTTGTACATAAAAGGATCGCGCGCCATCAGAAAAATTCACTCGGATTGTCGGATACCGGCGGTTGCTGGCGACACGTTCGGCGCCTCGTTACCATGGAGCCTTCCCGTACCCAATGAACATAGACCATGGCCCTCGCCGCACCACCTGACCTGAGTGACACCGATGTGCCTGTGCAACCGCTGGCCCGCACCTATCCGCGCGGGTTGTATATCGAGCCCCATGAGCACGTCTGGGGCCAGTTGCTGTATGCGATGAGCGGGGTGATGTGGGTCGAGACGCCGCATGAGGCGCTGGTGGTGCCTCCGCAACGGGCGGTGTGGTTGCCGCCCGGCGTGCCGCATGGCATCCGTGTGGTATCGGACCTGCAAATGCGCAATATCTACCTGCGGCCGTCCCTGGCGGCGACCCTGGATGACAGCGTTCAGGTGATCGAGGTCGGCGGTTTGTTGCGCGAGCTGATCGTCGGGCTGGTGGAGCAGGGTAACGACGGGGCGCCCGAGTATTACGACGCGCTGGTGGGCCTGGCGCTGCTGGAACTCAAGCGGGCCAGGCGTTCGCTGCTGAAAATTCCGCTGCCGGACGATTCCGACCGACGGCTGATGAACCTGTGTCAGGCGGTCATGGCCGCGCCTTCACTGGGCATTCCTTTCGAACAACATGCGGATAGCGCCGGAGCCAGCGTGCGCACCCTGGCGCGGCTGTTCAAGGACGGTTTGGGCATGGGCTTCGCCGAGTGGCGGCGTCAGGTGCAATTGGCGACGGCGGTGGCCGAGCTGATCCAGGGCGTACCGGTCAGCGCGATTGCCCGGGAGCTGGGATATTCGCCGAGCAGCTTCAGCGACATGTTTCGTCGTGAGCTGGGCGTTGCCCCTTCGCAGTTTCCTGCGGCGCAACGCCAGGACTGATTTCGTCGAAGCCAGGCTTTGGCCGAAATTCAGAAGCACTTGACCGATGATCAAAGGCGTCGCCCCCTAGACTTGGCGCATACCTCAATTGCCCCAGAGTCTGCCATGAACTACCTCGTGTCATTGGCCATCGGTCTGGGCGTCGGTCTGCTCTACGGCGCCCTGGATTTTCGTTCCCCCGCACCCCCGGCCATCGCCCTGGTGGGCCTGCTCGGCATGCTCGCCGGCGAAAAACTCTGGCCGATGGGGCGGGGGCTGGTGGCTGGCTGGATCTCCTGAACCCTTTTCGACTCGATGGATACGCCCATGAAAGCTCTGCAATTCGATAAAACCGGTGATCTCTCGGCCCTACGCTACGTTGAGGTGCCTACCCCCGTCCCCGGCGCCGATGAAGTGCTGGTCGAGATCAAGGCCGCTGGCCTCAACCCCAGCGATGTGAAGAACGTGCTGGGACGTTTTCCCTACACCACCTTGCCGCGGATTCCCGGTCGTGACTTTGCCGGTGTTGTCGTGGCCGGCCCGCAGGCGATGATCGGTCGGGAAGTCTGGGGCACGGGCAAGGAACTGGGCTTTTTCGCCGACGGTTCCCACGCGCAGTTCGTCAAGCTGCCGGCCAACGGCGTGGCGCTCAAACCTACGCATCTGAGCTTTGCCCAGGCTGCCAGCCTCGGCGTGCCGTACACCACGGCGTGGGATGCGCTGGAGCGCAGCCTGGTGACGGCCGAAACCCGATTGCTGGTCATCGGTGGCGGGGCAGTCGGCAGTGCCGCGCTGGCCTTGGCCAAGGTGCGCGGTGCCCGGGTGTTGGCGGCCGCGCGGCGTCCGGAGCAGGTCAAGGATTTGCAGGACCAGGGCTACCAGACCCTGCAACTGGATAAACCCGAAGACCTGGGCGCACAGGTCAACGCGGTGTATGCCGGCGGCGCCGACGTGATTTTCGACACCACCGGTTTCTGGTTGCCGGCCTCGGTAGCGGCCCTGGCCGCGTTCGGCCGCATTGCGATCATCGCGGCGCCCGTGGACGGTCACGTGCAGTTGCCGGCCCTGGCGTTGTATCGCAAGGGTGGCTCGGTTGTGGGGATCAACTCGTTGCTGTACGGGGTGCAGGCGTGTGCGGCGATGCTCGAACAGTTCGGCCGGTTCTTCGATCAAGACCTGTTGCCGTTGCCCCAGGGCTTGTTCGAGTCGCCATTGGCCGAAGGCCTGGAGCGTTATGCCGAGGTGAATCAGGGCAGTGGTGACAAAGTGATTCTGTTGCCATAACCGCGATCAATGTGGGAGCGAGCCTGCTCGCGAAGGCGATGGCACATCCAGCATGGATGTGCCTGACACACCGCTTTCGCGAGCAGGCTCGCTCCCACAAGGTCCATGGCCGCGCAACGCCTTGCGCATGCCTCGCTCTGCTAGAATCGGCCCATTGACCCAATGAGGTACCCCTATGAGCGAGCCGATTCGCCTGACTCAATACAGCCACGGCGCTGGATGCGGTTGCAAGATTTCTCCCCAGGTGCTGGAAGTGATCCTGGCCGGCAGTGGGGCGCAGAACCTCGACCCGAAACTTTGGGTCGGCAATGCCTCGCGCGATGATGCGGCGGTGTATGCAATCGATGATGAACGCGGCGTGGTCTCGACCACCGACTTTTTCATGCCGATCGTCGACGATCCCTTCGATTTCGGTCGAATTGCCGCCACCAATGCCATCAGCGACATCTATGCGATGGGCGGCGATCCGTTGATGGCGATTGCGATTCTGGGCTGGCCGGTGAACGTGCTGGCTCCGGAAGTTGCCCGGGAAGTGATACGCGGCGGTCGTTCGGTGTGTGACGCGGCGGGCATCCCGTTGGCAGGTGGGCACTCCATCGACGCGCCAGAACCGATCTTTGGCCTGGCCGTCACCGGTCTGGTGGAAAAGCGCCACATGAAGCGCAACGACACCGCCACGGCCGGTTGCCTGCTCTACCTCACCAAGCCCCTGGGGATCGGCATCCTTACCACGGCCGAGAAAAAGGGCAAATTGCGCAACGCCGACATCGGCCTGGCCCGGGACTGGATGTGCACCCTGAACAAACCCGGCAGCCGTTTCGGCAAGCTCGACGGTGTGACCGCGATGACTGACGTCACCGGTTTCGGCCTGCTCGGGCACCTGGTGGAAATGGCCGACGGCAGCCAGCTCACGGCGCGCATTGAATATGACCGCGTACCGCGCCTGCCGGGGGTGGAGTACTACCTGGAACAAGGCTGCGTACCGGGCGGGACTCTGCGCAATTTCGACAGCTACGCCAGCAAGCTCGGACGCCTTCAGGAGCTGCACAAACGTGTGCTTTGCGACCCGCAGACCAGCGGTGGCCTGCTGATTGCGGTGACGCCTCAAGGCAACGAGCAATTCCTCTCGGTGGCCGCCGAACTGGGCCTGAGCCTGGAACCGATCGGTGAACTGGTCGAGCGACAGAGCAACGCAGTCGAGGTGTTTTGATGTTCGTCGACTGCACTGATTACCGCGACATCTTCCTCAACGACCGGCCAATGATGGACGCCCGCGCGCCCGTTGAATTCAACAAGGGTGCGTTTCCCGGCGTGATCAACCTGCCGTTGATGAATGACCATGAACGCCAGCGGGTCGGCACCTGCTACAAGCAGCACGGCCAGCAAGCGGCCATCGTGCTGGGGCATCAACTGGTATCGGGCGCGGTCAAGGCCGAACGCATCCAGGCCTGGGCCGATTTTGCCCGGGCGCATCCGGATGGCTTGCTGTATTGCTTTCGCGGCGGCCTGCGCTCGCAGATTGTCCAGCAATGGCTCAAGGACGAGGCCGGCATCGACTATCCACGGGTGGGCGGTGGCTACAAGGCCATGCGCACCTTCCTGCTGGACACCCTCGATCAAGCCGTGACCCAGTGCAATTTCGTCTTGCTGGGCGGGATGACCGGCACCGGCAAAACCGAGGTGCTCACGCAACTCGACAACGCCGTGGACCTTGAAGGTCATGCCAACCATCGCGGCTCCAGTTTCGGCAAGCGCGCCACGGGCCAACCCTCGAATATCGACTTCGAAAACCGCTTGGCCGTAGACGTACTGAAAAAACGCGCCCGGGGCATCGAGCAGTTCGTACTGGAAGACGAAAGCCGTGCGGTGGGCAGTTGTGCCTTGCCGTTACCGCTTTACCAGGGCATGCAGCAGTTTCCGATGGTGTGGCTTGAAGACAGCCTGGAAGGGCGGGTCGAGCGGATCCTGCGCGATTACGTGGTGGATCTGTGTGCCGAATTCATCGACGTGCATGGCGAGGAGGGCTTTGCGCTGTTTTCCGAACGCTTGCTGGCAAGCCTGAACAATGTGCAGAAGCGCCTGGGTGGCGAACGTCATCGGCGCATGCTGGTTTTGATGGAGGATGCGTTGGCCGAGCAGGCCCGCAGTGGCGCGGTGGATCTGCACCGGGGCTGGATCGAAGGCCTGCTGTGCGAGTATTACGATCCGATGTATGCGTTTCAGCGGGAGAAGAAAGACGCGCGGATCGAGTTTGCCGGGGAGCGGGGGGCGGTTCTCGAGTATCTGCGTGAGCGGGTGAATCAACGAAAGTGATGTCGGTTTTACTGGCCCTATCGCGAGCAGGCTCGCTCCCACAGTAGATCTTCGGTGATCACATTTTTTGTGTGCTGCGCAGATCCAGTGTGGGAGCGAGCCTGCTCGCGATGAGGCCCTATCAAACGATGCGCAACGTCAGGTCGGGCAAGTTTCGGCACCATTATCCAGGCCTTGCTTGTACACCTGGCTCTGCAAGCTGGCCTTGCCGTTGTGCCAGGTCAGGGTGAGTACATACAGCGAGTCGTAGTCGCTGGACTCCCAGTCATCCGTGATGGTCATTTTCTTGCCGGTGGCGTCGCCGGCTACCTTGTTGATCAGCTCCGGCAGATAGCCGTGGGACCAGGCCGTGTAGATGACCGCATTGTGGTACTTGTCGTGGAGCAGTTCATCGGCCAGGTCACTGGTGTCATTGGCGGAAAAGTTGATGTTCACTGGCAGGCCAAGCTTGATGGCGCTAGGGCTGATGGTCATCAGTGGGCGGATGTAGCTGTAGGAATTGTCGAGCTCGCCTTCCTCGACGTTCCGCGTCGGGTTCGCCGCAAACACATAGTTGGCCTTGCCGAACTTTTCCGGCAGCAGCGTGGCCAGGTCGATGGCGCGGTTCAGTCCCTGGCAATTGAGCTGGCCCAGGCCTCCGGCGGGTTTTTCCCCGTGGCGCAGGAAGACCAGCGTCTGGGTGCCATCCATCGGTTGGGCGCGACTCAGGCCGGACTCCAGCGTCAGGCACACCGCGCTGACCACCAATAAGGCGGGCAACAAAAGGTAAGCGCGATGTTTGAAGCGTTTGGCAAAATTGAACAGGTTCATGTGTAAAGGGTCTTCAGCGTAATTCGGTTAAGGCTGACAAACCTCTACACCACGATTGTCCTGCGTCGGGTGTTTTCCATGTCATTGAAGCCGGTCCGTCATCAAAGGGGTGGTTCTCAGAGTCCCCTGAGCCCGTTTGGTTCGATTCCGGCCGAGTGGGCGGCAATGTACCGGTAACCTTCACGGGTTTGCAGCGAAGGTTATCGACAGGATGTTGCACAATTGTGGACACGCTACACCGGAGGGCGTTGAAACAGTCGTGATTTCTTTTGATCTCGCCTATCAGCGAGATCGATGGCTTCAAGGGATCGCTGAGCCGATATCTACATTATGATCGTCACTCTCAATGTCTTCGTGGATCGTGCCCATGACCGATTTGTCCGCATTCCCCATCACCCGCAAATGGCCTGCCCAGTATCCGGAGTGGATTCAGCTGTACTCCTTGCCGACCCCCAACGGCGTCAAGGTCTCGATCATGCTCGAAGAGATCGGCCTGCCGTATGAACCTCACCGGGTAGGCTTCGACACCAACGACCAGATGTCCCCGGAATTTCTTTCCCTGAATCCCAACAACAAGATTCCGGCGATCCTCGACCCCCACGGTCCGGACGACCGGCCGCTGGCGCTGTTCGAGTCGGGCGCGATTCTGATCTACCTGGCCGATAAGAGCGGGCAACTGCTGGCCCAGGAGTCGGCACCGCGCTACGAAACGATTCAGTGGCTGATGTTCCAGATGGGCGGTATTGGTCCGATGTTCGGCCAGCTCGGGTTTTTCAACAAATTCGCCGGTAAGGACTATGAAGACAAGCGTCCCCGTGACCGCTACGTCGAGGAAAGCAGGCGCCTGCTCAAGGTGCTGGACGATCGTCTGCAAGGGCGCGACTGGATCATGGGCGAGCGCTACACCATCGCGGACATTGCCATTTTCCCGTGGGTGCGCAACCTGATCGGCTTCTATGAAGCCGGCGATCTGGTGGGCATCCAGAACTTCCCTAACGTCACGCGGGTGCTGGAACGCTTCCTGGCGCGACCGGCGGTGGTGCGCGGGCTGGAAATCCCGAAACCAATCTCGAATTAAACCTCTTGCCTGTAGGAGCGAGCGTGCTCGCGAAAAACGTAAGGGCAACGCGAACATTCAGACAATGCGCGTTATCGTTTACGACCATCGTCGGAACGCCGCCCGGAGCAAGCTCGCTCCTACATCTCGTCCTCTGAAATTCAGGAAAACCCATGTCCAGTCAGTTCCCCGAAGCACGCCCACGCCGTCTGCGCCGCAATGCGAGCCTGCGCAGCCTGTTCCAGGAGACCGAGTTCAGCCTGAACGACCTGGTACTACCGATTTTCGTCGAAGAAGAAATCGACGACTTCGTGCCGATCAACAGCATGCCCGGCGTGATGCGCATTCCCGAGTCGAAGCTGGCCGGCGAAATCGAGCGCTACGCCCGTGCCGGGATCAAGTCAGTGATGACCTTCGGCGTCTCCCACCACCTGGACAGCAGCGGCAGCGACACCTGGCGCGAGGACGGCCTGGTTTCGCGCATGTCGCGCATCGCCAAGGACGCGGTGCCGGAAATGATCGTAATGTCAGACACCTGCTTTTGCGAGTACACCGACCACGGCCATTGCGGCGTGCTGCACAACCATGAAGTCGACAACGACCAGACCCTGATCAACCTCGGCAGGCAAGCCGTCGCGGCGGCCCGGGCCGGTGCCGACGTGATCGCACCCTCGGCGGCCATGGACGGGCAAGTCCAGGCGATTCGCCGGGCGCTCGATGACGCCGGGTTTACCCAGACGGCGATCATGGCCTATTCGACCAAATTTGCTTCGGCGCTCTATGGCCCGTTCCGCGAGGCCGGCGGCAGTGCGCTCAAGGGCGACCGTAAAAGCTACCAGATGAACCCGATGAACCGCCGCGAAGCGATACGCGAATCGTTGCTCGACGAACAGGAAGGCGCCGATGCGCTGATGGTCAAACCGGCCGGTGCATACCTGGACATCATCCGCGACATCCGCGAAGCCTCGCGCCTGCCGCTGTCGGCCTATCAGGTGAGCGGTGAGTACGCGATGATCAAGTTTGCCGCCCAGGCCGGGGCCATCGATGAAGACCGTGTGGTGCGCGAGAGCCTGGGGGCGATCAAACGTGCCGGGGCAGACCTGATCTTTACGTACTTTGCGATGGACCTGGCGCTGGCGGGGATCTAGGCACCAGCGCATATCCCCCTTGTAGGAGCGAGCTTGCTCGCGATGGTCGTTAACGATGACGCGTGTTTACTGACTAAACGCGGCGCCCTTGAGTCCATCGCGAGCAGGCTCGCTCCTACAGGGAGATGTGGTGTTCTCAGGGAGCGCCAAAAAACGGCCGGATCCCGTGATCACGGAAATACCGTTCGATCACTTTCGGGTCCGCACAAGTTTCGGCAATCGCCACATAGGTATCGGGCCGCAACAGATAAAAACCGTTGCGCCCCAGGCCCGCGGCTTCGAACGCCGGTCGCCAGTCGAACACATGCAGTGGCAAATGGTGCTCGTGGCACCAGGCGATCAT
The DNA here is from genome assembly GCF_019956175.1 of Pseudomonas sp. BF-R-30. Lineage (NCBI taxonomy): Bacteria > Pseudomonadati > Pseudomonadota > Gammaproteobacteria > Pseudomonadales > Pseudomonadaceae > Pseudomonas > Pseudomonas sp. BF-R-30. The sequence goes on from NZ_JAHBDE010000001.1 coordinate 164,632, forward strand.
CTCGTCGCTGGTGTCGCCATAGACATGCACCTGCCAGGTCAGGCACTTGAGCGACTCAAAATTATCCCCCTCACCGTCATGGGCCCAGGGCAGGCGATCGCCACCATGCACGTGCCCGGCAACGCCCGTGCTCAGCGGCATTCCACGATAATTGAGGGTGATCTGCGACACCGTGCGAAACATGAATTCGCGAGAGGTTTCGAACGAGGTTATTTTCGGTATCAAGAACGGGGCCAGGCGTGTACGCAGCAAGTCGGCAATTCGCCCATCGGCGGTGACGAAGTTAAATACCCGGTCGGTGGTGGCCACCAGTTTGCGGGCAAACGCGATGCGCTCGGTTTCATAGGTGTCGAGCAGTCTGGCCTCTGCGCCGCCGCTCAACACGGCCGCCAGTTTCCAGGCCAGGTTGATCGCATCACCAATCCCGGTGTTCATGCCCTGGCCGCCCGCCGGGCTGTGCACGTGGGCGGCATCCCCCAGTAAAAACGCCCGGTCTTTGCGGAAGTGATCCGCCACCCGATGATGTACGCGATAGGTCGAAAACCAGTTCAGTTGCTCGATCTTCACCTTCATGTGCTCGATGGCCCTGCTGCTGACGTCCTCGAAGCGCAGGGTCTCGGCGTGTTCGGCGCGTTCGTCGCGTACCGTGCCGATCAAGCGCGCGCGACCACTGCCGGCCAGCGGGAACACGGCGAGGAAGTCTGCCTCGTCGAGGTCCACATGCAGTTCGCCGTTGAATGTCGGGCCGCTGCCCTGTACGTCGGCGACGTAGAAAATCTGCTGGTAAGTCCCGCCGGGAAAGCCGGTATCCAGGGTTTTGCGCACAATCGACCGGGCACCATCGCATCCAGCCAGGTAACAGGCCTGGCAGATTTCCTGCTGACCGTCGGGCAAGTGCAGCGTGGCCGTGATGCCGTCTGCGGTTTGCTCGAAGCCCGCCAGTTCGGTGTTGCGTTCCACCGTGATACCGAAAGCGTTCAGGCGCTCGATCAGTAGCCGTTCGTGTTCGTCCTGGGGGAAAATCTCGAGAAACGAGTAGGGCGTCAGGCCTTCACCGATCTGAGACAGGGGCAGGCGCGCCACGGGCTCACCCTTTACCCAGAAGTTGCCGGCCGTTACTTGATGGCCGTTTTGCACCACGGCGTCGTCCAGTCCGAGCTGGCGATACAACTCCAGCGTCCGTGCCTGGACGGCCAGCGCCCGGGACGTGGTGCCGGGGGCGGAGGTTTTGTCGACGATCCGCACGCGCACGCCGAGTTTGCTCAGCCACAACGCCAGGACCAGCCCGGTGGGGCCGGCGCCGATGATCAACACGTCGCTGCGGTGCATGAACCTGTCCTCCTCGCTGCGTGAATCAAGTATGGTCCAGTCGGGGAGGGCGGCAACCGTCGGACTGCCACGGACGTAGCCGCTGACCTGCCATTGGTCGTATGGTTGGCCCGGACCAACGGATTAGATGGAACGACATGCAAATCAGATTGATCACAAGCGTCGCCGTGTTGCTGGTATTGGCCGGTTGCGGCAGCCAACGGACCCAGGAACCGGTGGCGCGCAGCCCGGCCGAAGTGAAGGCCGAGATTGTGCGTTTGCTGCCGGCCAAGGCTGCCGATCGCCAGGGTTGGGCCACGGATATCCAGGTGGCGTTTACCGCGCAAGACATCTCGCCGACCACGCAAAACCTGTGCTCGGTGCTGGCGGTGACTGAACAGGAGTCGACCTTTCAGGTCGATCCGAGCGTACCGGGCCTGGGCAAGATCGCCCGCGACGAGATCGACCGCCGTGCCGCCAAGGCACATATTCCCGGCCTGTTGGTGAGCGGTGCGTTAATGCTCGATTCGCCCAACGGCAAAAGCTACAGCAGCCGCCTGAATGCCGCGCGCAGTGAAAAGGAGCTGAGCGCTGTTTTCGATGACTTCATCGGCATGGTGCCGATGGGCAAGACCCTGTTCGGCGGCTTCAACCCGGTGCATACCGGCGGGCCGATGCAGGTCAGCATTGATTTTGCCGAGCAGCAGGCCAAGGGCTATCCGTACCCGGTGAAGGGCTCGATTCGTCGTGAAGTGTTCACCCGGCGCGGCGGCATGTATTTCGGCATTGCGCATCTGCTCGGGTATCCGGTGAGCTACCCACAGCCGTTGTACCGCTTTGCGGACTTCAACGCGGGTTGGTACGCCAGCCGTAACGCCGCGTTCCAGAACGCGGTGAGCCGGGCTTCCGGTATCCCGTTGGCGCTGGATGGCGACCTGGTGCGCTACGGTTCGATCATGCCCGGCACCACGGAACTGGCCGTGCGTACCCTCGGCAAGCAACTGGACATGCGCAATCCGACGATCCGGGAACAACTGGAAGAGGGGAACACCCTGGCGTTCGAAGACAGCAAACTCTATCGGCGGGTTTTCGAACTGGCCGAACGGGCCGAGGGCCGGCCGTTACCCCGTCAAGTGTTGCCCGGGATCGTGCTGCAAAGCCCGAAAATCACCCGCAAACTCACCACCGCGTGGTTCGCCAAGCGAGTCGATGAACGCTACCAGCGCTGCATGGCGCGGGCAGGGCAGTAATCGCGGCGCAAAAAAAGCATAAAAAACCCGGCGGGTGAGGCCGGGTTTTCATTGAGTCCTGCGGTCAGGCACTGCATTCAGACAGCGCGGCTTTCGATCAAACGATCCGAACCACCTTCAGCGACGCGGTTTTGCAGGAGCTTGTCGGAGCCACCTTCAGCGACGCGGTTTTGCAGGAGCTTGTCGGAGCCACCTTCAGCGACACGGTTTTGCAAGAGCTTGTCGGAGCCACCTTCAGCGACGCGGTTTTGCAACAGCTTGTCGGAACCACCTTCGGCGACGCGGTTTTGCAGCAGTTTGTCGGAACCGCCTTCGGCGACGCGGTTTTCGATCAGGCGATCCGAACCACCCTCGGCCACACGGCTTTCAATCAGACGATCCGAGCCGCCTTCAGCGACTACAGGTTGAGCAGAGTTTGCGGCGAAAGCGTTAACTGCGAAAACCGAGAAAGCGATGCTGAGGAGGGTTTGGCGTTTCATGATGGTGTGCTCCGGGGTGCTTATGGGTGGGTATGGAGCAGATGTTACGCCGGGGATTTTTTAAGAGAACTTCATTGAGGTGATGGTGAACATCGACGGCAATGATAGGACCGATGCCACACCCCAAGTGAACGTGATGGTGCGATCGTCGGATGGTCGTGGTGTGGCGGGTGGTGGCTTCTACACTGGTTAGCTGGCGCGTTCCTCTGCCGCGACGCTTGATGCGGCACTGCAGAGGTTACGGTATGCAAGGAGACGTTTATGTACCAGCTCTACGGCCATCAGAACTCCGGGGCGGCGGCCATCGAAGCCGCCCTTGAGCTCTGTGATGTTCCTTATCGCTTCATCGATGTCGAGACGTCCGCGGAGGCGGCCCAGGCGCTGGAGAAGCTCAATCCGCTCAAACAGATTCCGACCTTGCAGCTACCCGATGGCGCTGTCCTGACCGAGAGCGCGGCGATCCTGATCCACCTCGGGCTCACCTTTCCCGCATCGGGATTGTTGCCGCAGGATCCGGCCGAGCGGGACCAGGCCATTCGCGGCATGGCGTACATCGTCAGCAATTGCTATGCGGCCATCGGCATCATTGATTACCCCGAACGCTGGCTGGCCGAGGCGGATGAGTTGTCCAGGCAGAACCTCATGGAGGGCGCCCGCCGGCGCCTGCACTGGAGTTGGGAGGTATTTGCCGATCAGTTTTCGGGTGAGTTGTACCTGGGCAGCGAAAAACCAGGGGGCCTGGATGTGTTGGCGGCGGTGATCTCGCGATGGGCGGGCAGCCGGGAACATTTGCGCAACGCCCGGCCGGGGTTTTTCGCCTGGCTGGAACGCATCGACCGCCACCCGGCACTGGCACCGGTGTTCGCCCGGCATTGGCCGGCTTGAAGACACTGAGAACCAAATGTGGGAGCGGGCTGTGGCGAGGGGGCTTGCCCCCGTTGGGCTGCGAAGCAGCCCCAAAATTTCCGATGTATCGAAGATCTTGTGAGTGCTGCGCACTCAAACGGGGGCAAGCCCCCTCGCCACAGCTCCCACAGGTGGAATGCAACGTGTCCGCACTTATTCCCCGCGAATGTACTGTTCCAGCTGGCGAATCAGTTCAGCCTGTTCGGCAATGGCTTCCTTGACCAGGTCACCGATCGACAGCAGGCCGATCAATTTGCCGCCTTCGACAACCGGCAAGTGACGCAGGCGTCTATCGGACATGATGCCCAGGCAGGTATCCACGGTTTGATGGGTGTCGACGGTAATCACCGGTGACACCATGATGTCGCGCACCGGCGTGCCCACCGAAGAGCGGCCGTGCAACACCAGTTTGCGCGCGTAGTCCCGTTCGCTGATGATGCCCAGCACTTCATCATTTTCCACCACCAGCAAGGCGCCGACGTTTTTCTCGGCCATCTTCATCAGCGCTTCGAGCACCATGTGGTCGGGTTTGATCTGGTGCACTTCCTGATTCTTCTGATCTTTGAGCTTGAGCAGTTGGGCGACGGTTTTCATGGTGGTTACTCGGGTGTTGTCGTTGTTCTTGAAGAATCGTAGACGCAAGCGTTCAGGGCAAGGGCGAAAGCGGCAGATAACACGCAAAAAACGTCATTTGGCGGTTTTTCTTTGGCAAACCCTCATTTCAGGCCTGCAAGCTAACTGTGGGAGCGAGCCTGCTCGCGAAAGCGGTTCAACATTCAACGACGATGTTGGCAGTAAGACCGCCTTCGCGAGCAGGCTCGCTCCCACAGGATTTATGTTCATCCTGAATCCCGGGGCCACGCGCTATCGCGACTGATGACGGGTAGAATCCCCCTCTGAATCAGTTTCGAGGTTTGCAGTGGTGGATCTACAGCAGGGCTTCGTCCTGACCCGGCATTGGCGCGATACCCCGGCCGGTACGGAAGTCGAATTCTGGCTGGCGACCGACAGCGGTCCCCGGCGTATCCGCCTGCCTCATCAACCGTCGGTGGCGTTCATCCCGGCTGTGCAGCGTCAGCCCGCCGAAAGTGTTTTGCATGACGAGAAAAACGTCGAGCTCAAGCCCCTGGCCCTGCAGGATTTCGAACATCGCCCGGTCCTCGGTCTCTATTGCCAGCAACATGGCCAGTTGATGCGCCTGGAAACCGCGTTGCGCCGGGCCGGTGTCGAGGTGTTCGAAGCCGACGTGCGCCCGCCGGAACGCTACATGATGGAGCGCTTCATCACCGCGCCGGTGCGCTTCAGTGGCACACCGGATGTCGAGGGCCTGCTGCTCGACGCGCAGATGAAACCCGACCCCGATTACCGGCCGAGCCTGAAACTGGTGTCCCTGGACATCGAGACCACGGCCCAGGGCGAGTTGTACTCCATCGCCCTGGAAGGCTGCGGCGAGCGCCAGGTGTACATGCTCGGTCCGCCCAATGGCGACGATAGCCAGGTGGATTTCCAGCTCGAATACTGCGATTCGCGCACCCTGTTGCTGAAAAAACTCAACGACTGGTTTGCCCGGTTCGACCCCGACGCGATCATCGGCTGGAACGTCGTGCAGTTCGACTTGCGGGTGCTCCACGAACACGCCCGGCGCCTGGCGGTGCCGTTGAAACTGGGGCGTGGCGGCGAGGAAATGCAGTGGCGCGAACACGGCAGCGGTAATCACTACTTCGCTTCAGCCGCTGGTCGCTTGATCATCGACGGTATCGAGGCCCTGCGTTCGGCGACCTGGAGTTTCCCCTCGTTCAGCCTGGAAAACGTCGCGCAAACCTTGCTCGGAGAGGGCAAGTCCATCGACAACCCGTACCAGCGCATGGACGAAATCAATCGCATGTTCGCCGAGGACAAACCGGCGCTGGCCAAATACAACCTCAAGGACTGCGAACTGGTCACGCGGATTTTTGCCAAGACCGAGTTGCTCACCTTCCTGCTGGAGCGAGCCAGCGTCACCGGTTTGCCGGCCGATCGCATGGGCGGTTCGGTGGCGGCGTTCACGCACCTGTACATGCCGCTGATGCACCGTCAGGGTTTCGTGGCGCCGAACCTCGGCGGCAAGCCACCCGAAGCCAGCCCCGGCGGTTTTGTCATGGATTCGCAGCCGGGACTGTACGAATCGGTGCTGGTGCTCGACTACAAGAGCCTCTACCCGTCGATCATCCGCACCTTCCTGATTGACCCCGTGGGACTGATTGAAGGGCTCAAGCACCCGGACGACAGCGAGTCGGTGCCGGGTTTTCGTGGCGCGCGCTTTTCCCGCACCCGGCATTGCCTGCCATCCATCGTCGCTCGGGTGGCCGAAGGCCGGGAAACCGCCAAGCGCGAACACAACGCGCCGTTGTCCCAGGCGCTGAAAATCATCATGAACGCGTTCTACGGAGTGCTCGGCTCCAGCGGTTGTCGTTTCTTCGACACGCGCCTGGCGTCGTCCATCACTTTGCGCGGGCACGAGATCATGCTGCGCACTCGCCAGTTGATCGAAGCCCAGGGGCATGCGGTGATTTACGGCGACACCGACTCGACCTTCGTCTGGCTGCGTCGCGCCCATGGCCAGCAGGAGGCGGCGCAGATCGGCCAGGCGCTGGTGGCGCACGTCAATCAGTGGTGGCGCGAACACGTGCAGCAGGAGTACGGCCTGCAAAGCGTTCTCGAATTGCAGTTCGAAACCCACTACAAGCGCTTTTTGATGCCGACCATTCGCGGCGCCGAGGAAGGCAGTAAAAAGCGCTATGCCGGGCTGGTCACCCGGGAGGACGGCAGCGACGAAATGGTCTACAAAGGCCTGGAAACCGTGCGCACCGACTGGTCGCTGCTGGCCCGGCAGTTCCAGCAGGAGCTGTATTCGCGGATCTTCCTGCGCAAGCCCTACCAGGATTATGTGCGTGACTACGTGCGCAAGACCCTGGCCGGTGAATTCGATGACCGGCTGATCTACCGCAAACGCCTGCGCCGCACCCTCGATGACTATCAGCGCAATGTACCGCCCCATGTGCGCGCGGCGCGTCTGGCTGACGAGTACAACGACCGGCAGGGTCGCCCGCGGCAGTACCAGAATGGCGGCTGGATCAGCTACGTGATCACCGTCGCCGGCCCTGAACCGCTGGAAGTGCGCAGCGCGCCCATCGATTACGACCACTACATCACCCGGCAGCTGCAACCGGTGGCGGACGCGATACTGCCGTTTGTCGACGACGACTTCTCAACCCTGATTGGGGGGCAACTGGGCCTGTTTTGAGTCCATCAGCGACAGGGTCCAGTCATCCAGGATGCCGTGGAAGTACTGGTTCAAGGCTTGCTGGAAAAGGTTGTCGGCATCGGCGACCTGGGCAAACAGGGTCATCGAGGAATGAAACTTCAGGTCGTCGGGATGACCGAAAATCCCCGCTACCGAGCGCTCCCGGATGTTCAGCACTTCCTGGGTGCAGGTACGCAGCCGGGCGCCCAGCAACGGATGCTCAAGGTAGGCCAGGGCTTCCTCCCGCGAGCGGATGGCAAAGCGGCGCGACATCTCGCTGTCGCCGAGCCCGGTAAACTGCGGAAAAATGAACCACATCCAGTGACTGCGCTTGTGACCGTTGTTCAGCTCGTTTTGAACCCGGTCGAATACCGGGTCCTGAGCCTGGAGAAAACGTTGCAGATTGAACGGGTCCAGGTGGTCGGTGCTTCTCATGGCGAAGCTCTCTGACAGGCTGCGGTGGTTCAGACCATGGCCAGCCGCTGTTTGCGTTGTGGCGCGTGAAACGCTTGGTCCAGCGCCTCCAGATCCCCGGGCTCAAGCTGCAACGTGGCGGCCTGGGCGTTGAGGCGTACATGTTCGAGTCGGACCGCCTTGGGGATGGCGATCACTCCTTCCTGACGCAGTATCCATGCCAGCGCCACCTGTGCCGGTGCGACACCATGACGGGCGGCCACCCGCTTGAGCGCGACGTCCAAAAGCATTTTACCGCCTTGGCCAATCGGGCAGTAAGCCATGACCGGCAACCGCCGTTGTTGGCTCCAGGGCAGCAAATCAAATTCTATGCCCCGTTGTTCCAGGTTGTAGAGCACCTGATTGGTGGCACAGGCCGGGGCGTCCAGTTCCTGCAGGTCGTCGAGGTCGAAGTTGGACACGCCCCAACGGCCAATCTTGCCGGCTTCACGCAAGCGCTCGAAGGCGTCGACGGTTTCTTCCAGGGGATACTGACCGCGCCAATGCAGCAGATACAGGTCGATGTAATCGGTGCCAAGCCTGCGCAGGCTTCGCTCGCAAGCCTGGGGAATGCCCTGGCGACTGGCGTTGTGCGGGTACACCTTGCTGACCAGAAAGACGTTGTCGCGCTGGCCGGCAATGGCATCGCGCACCACTTCCTCGGCACCGCCTTCGGCGTACATTTCCGCAGTGTCGATCAGGGTCATGCCCAGCTCGATACCCAGGCGCAGTGCCGCGACTTCTTCCGTGTGCCGTGAACGGTCTTCGCCCATCTGCCAAGTCCCCTGGCCGATGACCGGGACCCTGGTGCCAGCCAGTTCAAGCGTGCGCATGCAAACCTCCTTTATGAATGCCGATGGTTATTTCAGTGGGCACCAGAATAGTCCATCGGTTCCGCCGCAGGTTGCGAACTCTTGAGCTGCACCTTGCCGGTGATCGATTGCTCTGTGCCGATACTGCACTTTTTCGAAATGTCCGGCTCTATCCATGGCAGCCTGCGGCGATCCCCACCGCCGGCCCATGCCCAAGTCCAAGAACCCATGGCTCGAGTTTCACCCACGATCACCACTAAAATCCGCCGTCACTGCCTGCTGCTTGCAGGTCTGTCGATGCTCTACGTCACCGGTTGCAGCCAGCAGCAGGGCGGCGACATCATCAACCAGATGCGCGAAGGCAAACCCCAGGAGTTCCTGCAGACCAGCGTCGACCGCATGGCCACCCTGACCATGCGCGACAACCTCAACAGTCTTTACCTGCTGATGAGCAAGCTCTATCTGCGTAACCCCGACGAGCTGAAAAAATCCGGTTTCCTCGATGCCCGCACCGCTGGCAAGCAAGTGCGCATGGCCATTGAGCTGCAGCAACCATTGCCGACCCTGGGCGGCAAAAAGGACCTCGCGGCCCTGCGTTTTGCCATGAGTCCGGAGTTTCTGGGCGACCGGGTCGGGGCGTTCATCTATGCCATCGGCAGCATGCTGGTGACCGCCCATGGCAATCGCCTCGAGTTCTACATGACCGATACGATCAACCCGGTATTTGTCAGCAATGCCGCACGCAATATCGAAATCGCCACCTGGATCCTCAGCCAGCGACAGAACAAAGAGGGCCAGCCCTTGCTGTTCTCCAACGAAATCTCGGAGGAGGGCAGCAACCTGAGCTTTGCCGTCGAGTTCGGCAAGATCGTCGCCCGGCTGGACCTGCTGACCCGGATGCTCGACGAACGCTACCGGCGCATCGGCGTGAACTATGCCCAGAGCCTGCTGTTCCTGAATTTCCTGCCGGTGCAGTGAATCCAGTAGAAAACCCTGTAGGAGCGAGCCTGCTCGCGATGGCTGAGTGTCAGTCGACATTGATGCCAACTGATACACCGCCATCGCGAGCAGGCTCGCTCCTACAGGATGACATGATGCTTCCGGCATAAAGATAGATCGCATCGATATAACTGGTTATAAGAAATATCGCTATGCTGCGGGCCAGATTTCCCCTGCGATCTTTGTGGAAGTATTCATGGATTTAGTGAACATCGGGTTGGTCGTTGCCGGGCTGGTTGTCGGCTTCATCGTCGGCATGACTGGCGTAGGTGGCGGGTCGCTCATGACCCCGATCCTGCTTGGGTTCGGCATCAACCCGGCGACGGCGGTCGGTACCGACCTGCTGTACGCCGCCATCACCAAGTCTAGCGGCGTACTGGTTCACCGCAAGAACAACAACATCGACTGGGCGATCACCGGCTGGCTGACCTTGGGCAGCGTGCCCGCGGTGGCGTTGACGCTGTGGTTCCTCAGTACCCTGCACAGCGCCCCCGAGTCGATGAACGCGATCATCAAACAGGCCCTCGGGTTCGTGTTGTTCGCCACGGCTCTGGCGATCCTGTTCAAGAAGCGCCTGCTCGACTTCGCCCACAAACGTGCGGGTGGCAACTACAACCCCAGCGGATTGCGCTTGAACGTGATGACGGTCATCACCGGGCTGGTCCTTGGCGCCATGGTCGCGCTGACGTCCATCGGTGCCGGTGCACTGGGCACCGTGGCACTGTTCATTCTCTATCCGATGCTGCCGACCCGCCGCCTGGTGGGGACTGAAATCGCCCACGCCGTGCCGCTGACCCTGGTCGCGGGCCTTGGCCACGCCAGCATGGGCAACATGGATTGGCACGTCCTGGGTTACTTGCTGGTGGGCTCGTTGCCGGGGATTTACCTGGGCAGCCACCTGACCGGGCGCATCTCCGACGAAGTGCTGCGCCCTTGCCTGGCGACCATGCTGTTGCTGATCGGCTACAAACTGGCGTTCTGATTCAAGCCGCCACGCCAGCTTCATTCGCGGGTGAATATTTCCAGCAGATGCCCGTCCGGGTCATCGAAATACACCCGCCGTCCTCCCGCGTAATCATTGATCTCCCTCAGTCGCTGCTTGCCCGGGTCGGCCCACCATGGCTGACCGTTGGCTTGCAGGCGTGCGAAGGCCGCATCGAAATCCTCATCGCCAATCAGGAATGCGTAGTGCTGAGACGCAATCGGCGGCTCGTTGTCGTAGAAATCCAGTGATACGCCGTTATCCAGTTTGACGATCAGCATGGGGCCGAAGGGCTCGGGGGCAGGCAGGCCAAGGAGGCCCGTCAGGAAATTCGCCGAAACCTGCTTGTCCCGGCACCAGACGATGGTGTGATTCAACTGAGTACTCATGGGCAAGTCCTCACAAGGGATCAGGCTGGTTGCCATGAGTCTTCAGATTAGCCCAGTCTGTTGCGCAATGACCGCCCTGACCTAAGCTTGGGGCAAGGCGAACAATATTTGCGGTATGTCACCCGGAACGATCGCCGCGATGCGCAATCATTAGAGCGTGAATATCAAAAGGAGATGCGCATGCTCATCAGGTCACTGACTCTGGCTACTTTGCTGGCGATTGCCGGCACCTCGTTCGCCGCCGATGGCGACTCACCGCTGGACATGGACAAGGGCAGGGCCCGGCCACTGATCGTCATCGCTCCGAGCACGGTTGATCCGACCTGGGTCAGCCTGAAAAAGTCCCTGGATGAGCCGGCCAACCGCAAGGGCTTCACCGACCGCAACATGGTGCTCTACACCGTACTCAACCTGATGGGCCAGCGCGACGGCAAGGACCTCGGGCCACAGGACACGGCGGCACTGATCCGCTCGCTCAAGCTGGGGGCCGGCGCCAAGACCAAGGTGATTCTGGTCGGCAAGGACGGCGAAAAGAAACTTGAACAATCGGATGCCATCAAGCTGGAAGATGTTTTCAGCGCTGTCGATCAGCTGCCGGCGGCCGAAAAAGAATTTACCGCGACCGTGGCCGCTCCCGTCACTGAAGCCGAGCCGGCGGCAAAAGGCGCCAAAGGTACAAAACCTGGCAAACCGGCCAAACCCGCCAAGCCGCCTGAAATGCCGGATGATTGATTCCTGTTGCAGCGAGCACAGCCGGTGTTCGCTGCGCAGCAGCGTAACCCGGACCTGAAGAACCGCTGACTCTAGCTCAAGGTTGAGCCAGAAGTTGATGGATGACATTGACCAGTACGGGTGAAAATGGCTGAAGACATTGAGCCGCATCGGGAACCTTCAGATCCTCCAAAAGCAAGCTTAGGAGTTCTTCGTCTTCAAATTGCAGGTCTTCGGGAGGTACGCTCTGGCTATAAATGAGTGCATCAACCATCGCTTTTCGTTTGCCCACAAGTCCTTTGTTACTTTGCTCGGTATGACCCAGATTCAATATCTGAATTGTTACCTTGGCCCGCTCGGTCTTTCCCGCGACCAGGCCGGACAAGTAGAACTTCAATTCGGACTCGCATTCGGCCATCAAGGGTGTAAGCGGCAACACTCGTGTTCCTCGACCATGACCGCATTGATGCGGATGTTGGCAACTGGCGACGATGTTGGAAAAGTCCAAGGTTCGATTCGGCGCACGATCCTGGGCTTCAAGGTGTTCGTTGTGAGCGCTATCAACGGTGATCGACTGACAGCAATACGCGCATAAGCCGTATTGTTCCGAGATACAGGATGATCGAATGGACCGACTTTCTTCCGGCGGTAAATCCCGGTAACGCAACGTGTTGTTCGAACGTTTAAAGCGAGTCAACGAGGGTGGCTCCATGCCTTTGTCGATCTTACGCACGACGTAGCTCCAACTTACGGATCAACAAGGCTGCCTTCGCCAGCTCCAGATGTCCCTCTGGCAGCTCTAGAGAAAGCTCGGAATACAGTTTCTTCGCACCGTCCAGATCACCATCCTGTAAATGCTTGAGCAATAGATTCAGACGTTTTTGCACTTCGCTGTTGCGCACATCAGTGTCCATGACTTCCAGAAGTACCTGGTTGGCATCCAATCCATACAGACCATTGTGTTCTTGCAGCTCCCCGTCATTGAGCACATAGCACAGCACGTCTTTCGCGTCGCTGATGACCAATGGCGAGTGAGTGGTCAGGACAAACTGGCAATTTGGGAAAGTCTCGCTCAACTGCCGAATCAGACTGCGTTGCCATTTGGGATGCAGGTGCAAATCGACTTCATCGATCAGGATGATGCCGTCACCCTCCAACGGGTTGTCCAAAGATTGATTCATCATCGCCAATCGGCGAGCGATATCGCCGACCAGCGCCATCATCGACTTTTCGCCTTGTGAGAGTTGGGAAACGTTAAGCGTCACGCCACCCTTGTCTATCGCCATGTGCAGGCGGGGTTTACGCTGCACTCGCAAGTTGCTGAAGCCGGGCATGAATGCGGCGATAGCTGAGCGAACAGCAGTCAATTGACGGTCGCGGGACGAAGCCTTCAACTGGGAAAGGGTTTTCCAGATATCACTGTCTTTGCCGAACTTTGCGGAAATCTCTGCCAAAGCTGTGTCCGACACGCCGGTTTCATTTTCGCTATCTTCGCGTTCACGGAACCATTCGAAGAAGCGCCGGAAATCGACGCCGCGGTTTAACGCGTTGTCATAACCATCGAGTTGATCGAAGGAGTGTTTGGTGCGGATTTTTAGGGGGATTTCCAAGACTGAGCGTTCGACTGGATAGTAGGCGATCAGTGGGAGCGAGGCTTTATCGTCGGCTGTCAGTTGGTTGCGGTAGTGATCCGCCAAGCGACTAACACCTCCTAATGAGCTATGGATATGCGCCTTCCGTCCTTGTCTGCCTCGGGCAATACCCCACGTGAACACTGTGTCTTCAGAGCCGGCGTCAGCAAGATGTGAGCGTGTCAGCGACTCGTCTATAACGCCAATCAAAATTAGTGCAGCTATCGCACCATTTCGAACGTCGTCTTCAGCAAGATGATTGCCATTGCCCTTCTCGGTACGAATTCTCGCGACCAACCAACTTAGGGAGGTGGCCAGTGACTTCAATAGTGTGGTTTTCCCGGCACCATTGTTTCCTACCAGAACCGTTATGTTGGAGGGGTGATTTGGTGTAGGGGCTAACGAGACTTCGAGATCGGTAAAGCGACCGACATCCGTGAGCTTGAGTCTGGTGATTTCCATTACAACGCCCTTCGAAGGTCAGTCGGTTTGAATACTTGAGCGCGCATTATGTCATTCCCGGCCACGGATTGATCCGATGCCGTTCGTAGGCTTGGGAGGTCCATTAGATACAACGGTTTCACCTGCATCACAACGGGCATGAGTAAAAAGGTGTTTGTAACTAGATGCTCATCAAAGTGAGTGTGGGCAAAGGCCTTCACGTGCGTCGGAAATTTCCTTCAAAACGTGGCGTATCCCATGAACTGGTGCCCATTGGGCCGTATCGATAATCTTCGTCAGCCGCAGCAAATCAGCGGTCGGATGTGGAAGTCCGTTGGTTCAAGCCATCTACCAATGCCCCTAGAGCGCAAGTCGACATTTTTTATGTCAACATTGCCGCGTTTTGGCGGCTGTGCGCGGGAGCACTTTCGAGTGCACCGGGTTTTGGTGGATTGACCTGGACTTCCACACCTGCGTACAGCTGCCACCCTCATGTGGAAGTGAGATGGGTAGTTTTCTCAACAATCCCCAATGGTACTTCTTCATGAAAAAGCTAAGTCCGAATCCCCCGGAATCCCCATCCGACTCAGATCTACCGCTGTCAGACATCACCGAACCCGCCGTCAGCGCTCGCTTGCGCAACCCCAAACACGTCGACCCGGTCAGCCACATCTTCACCATCCTCCCAAACGTCGACACCCCAACGCTGCTGTGCCACGCTTGCGAAACCCTCGCGTCCCTGAATGTGCTGGTCACCGATCTGGCTTGTAACCTGGAAAGTTCCAACCGCAATGTGGCGCTGTCGATTCAACAATTGGCAGTGGTGGGCGAATTGTTGGTGAACCGCGCACTGGACAATATCGACCCGTCCGAAGGTGCGCCGATAAAGTAAAAAAGGCGACCTCTAGAGGTCGCCCTTATTTATGGATAAGGCGGCATGGCTTATGGAGTCAGGGCACTCAGTATCTGATGAGCGATCCTGACCCGTTGCGCATTGGGATAATTCTTGTTGGCCAGCATCACGATGCCGATGTCCTTCGAAGGCACGTACGCCACGTAAGCACCGAAGCCACCGGTTGAGCCTGTCTTGTTGATCAGCACGTTCTGCGGTAGCGCCTGCGGCGGGTTCAGCCACTGGACTTCATGGGCTTGCATGGCCATCGGCGTGGAGTTGCCGTCCAGCAAGCGATCCAGAGTGATCGGGTATCGATGCATCTCCCAGCCCAGGCCCTGGGTCATATCGCCTACGGTGTAGTAACCGCTGTGAGTCAAGGCGATGGCTTGCTGCAACGGCTTTTCCAGGGACGCCGGTTTCATGTTCGCGCCGACATAGCTCAGCAAGTCTGCGGCGCTGGTCTTCACCCCATACGCCTCGGAATCCAGCGCGCCCGGACCCACCCGTACCGGTTTGCCGTCCTTGTTGTAGCCCTGGGCGTAGAGCGCCATCTGATCCTGCGGCACATGCACATAGGTGTGCTGCAAGCCGAGTTTTGGCAGCAGGGTCTTCTCCATCAGGTCATCAAACGGCTGGCCCATGCTGTGGGCGGCGAGGTAGCCGAACAGGCCCAGGCTGGGGTTCGAATACAGTCGGTGGCTGCCGGGGGCGTAGAGCGGTTTCCATTGTTTGTAGTAGCCGAGCATTTTGTCGGCCGAATCAGATTCAGCAGGAAATTGCAGGGGTAAACCGCCAGCGCTGTAGGTGCCCAGTTGCAGCACGCTGATGTGGTCGAAAGCACTGCCGCGCAAGGCCGGCAGGACCTGGCTGGCCTTGTCGGTCAGGGACAGCTTGCCGGTGGCCTGGGCGTAGGCGGCGAGGGTGGCGGTGAAGGTTTTGCTGACGGAGCCGATTTCGAACAGTGTGTCCTGTGTGACGGGGTTGCCGGTTTCTATCGAGGCGACGCCATAGTTGAAGTAATGCGCCTGGCCGTTGACGGTGACCGCCACGGCCATGCCGTGGATACCCTCGGCCTGCATTACCGGTTGTACAGCGGCGTTCACCACTGTCTCGACTTGATCCTGTGCAACGCACTGGCCTGCGGCGAATATCGCCATGCAAGCGGCGATGGTTTTCAGCCTGTCCATATTGGTTTCATCCGTCGTTGATTCAGTTGCGCGTCATTTTAGGGGCTCAAGCGCCATGCTCCGAGCGCTTTTTAAAATCGGCCGCCATCAGGCGGCCACACGCAACCCTTGATTCAACGCGCTTGGCGATTCAACGCACCAGGCAAGGCCGCTTGTTGTCGAACTTCCAGCCGGGAATCAGGAACTGCATCGCCACGCTGTCATCCCGCGCCCCCAGGCCCATGCCTTTGTACAGCTCGTGAGCCTTGGCGACCTGATCCATATCCAGTTCGACCCCCAGCCCCGGTTTCTGCGGCACCTGCACGCAGCCGTCGACGATTTGCAGCGGGGCCTTGGTCAGGCGCTGGCCATCCTGCCAGATCCAGTGGGTGTCGATGGCGGTGATCTCGCCCGGCGCGGCTGCCGCGACATGGGTGAACATCGCCAGGGAAATGTCGAAGTGGTTGTTAGAGTGCGAACCCCAGGTCAGGCCCCATTCGTGGCACATCTGCGCCACGCGCACCGAACCCTGCATCGTCCAGAAGTGCGGGTCGGCCAGGGGAATATCGACCGACTGCAACTGGATCGCATGGCTCATCTCCCGCCAGTCGGTGGCGATCATGTTGGTCGCGGTTTTCAAACCTGTGGCGCGACGGAATTCGGCCATGACTTCTCGCCCCGAGTAACCGTTTTCTGCCCCGCACGGGTCTTCGGCGTAGGCCAGCACGCGGTGCTGATCGCGGCACAGGCGGATGGCTTCTTTCAGTGACCAGGCGCCATTCGGGTCGAGGGTGATGCGCGCATCGGGGAAGCGTTCGGCGAGGGCCGTGACCGCTTCGATTTCGGCGTCGCCGCTGAGCACGCCGCCCTTGAGCTTGAAGTCCTTGAAGCCATAACGCGCGTGAGCCGCCTCGGCCAGGCGGACCACCGCATCGGCGGTCATGGCTTTCTCATGCCGCACGCGGAACCAGTCGTTGTCGGCGTCCGGTTCGCTGCGGTAGGCGAGGTCGGTTTCGTTGCGATCACCGACGTAAAACAGATAGCCGAGCATCTTCACTTCATCGCGTTGCTGGCCTTCGCCGAGCAGGGCGGCCACCGGTACGTCCAGGTGCTGACCGAGCAAATCGAGCAATGCGGCTTCCAGGCCGGTGACGGCGTGAATGGTGATGCGCAGATCGAAGGTCTGCAAACCGCGGCCACCGGCATCGCGGTCGGCGAAGGTCTGGCGTACCTGATTAAGGATTTTCTGATAAGTGCCAATCGGGCTGCCGACCACCAGGCTGCGCGCGTCTTCGAGGGTCTGGCGAATGCGCTCGCCCCCCGGCACTTCGCCAACGCCGGTGTGGCCGGCGTTGTCCTTGAGGATCACGATGTTGCGGGTGAAAAACGGGCCGTGGGCGCCGCTCAGGTTGAGCAGCATGCCATCGTGGCCGGCGACGGGAACCACTTGCATGCTGGTGATGACCGGGGCTTTTGCGGTGTCTTGTGGGTTCATTTTCCAATCCTTAAAAAGCAGAATTCAGGCGTGGTCGGGAGCGGGTTTGCCCAGCGCCACGGCAGGTGCGGGTTTCGGTGTGTTACGGGCAGCAAACACGATGATGGCGGCGATGATCGAAGTCGCGGCCAGGCCGTACAGCCCGCCCTGAATGGAACCGGTGCGTTCTTCCAGCAGGCCGAAAGTGGTCGGCGCAACGAAGCCGCCGAGGTTGCCCACCGAGTTGATCAACGCGATGACGCCAGCGGCAATGCGCGCATCCAGATAGGCCTGGGGAATCGGCCAGAACAGCGACGAGGCGGATTTGAAGCCCAGTGCTGCAAAGCAGATGGCGACAAAGGCGAAGACCGGCCCGCCGGTGGTGGACATGAACATCCCGGCCGCGGCGATCAGCAGGGCAGTGGCGACCCAGGCTTGCTGGTGTTTCCATTTGGCCGACAAGGAAGCGAAGGCGTACATGCCGACAATCGACAGCAACCACGGAATCGAGTTGAACAGCCCGACCTGGACATCGCTCAGATCGCCCATCTTCTTGATGATGCTCGGCAGCCAGAAGGTCGCGGCGTAGATGGTCAGCTGGATAAAGAAGTAGATCAGGCAGAACAGGATGATCTGGCGATCCTTGAGCAGTTTGCCCAGCGACGGCTTGATGGGCGTGGCGGCTTCCCGGGCCAGTTGTTCGTCGTCGATGGCCTTGACCAGTGCGTCCTGCTCTTCGCGGCTCAGCCATTTGGCGTCGTGGGGCCTGGAGTCCAGCCAGAACCAGACGAACACGCACAACCCCACCGAAAACATGCCCTCGATGAAGTACATCCACTGCCAGCCGTGCAGGCCCAGCCCTTCGATTTGCAGGAGCAAACCGGACAGGGGGCCTGAGATCAGTGACGCGACCGCCGAGCCACTGAGGAAGATGGCAATCGCCTTGCCTCGCTCCACGCCGGGCAACCAGCGGGTGAAGTAGTAGATCACCCCGGGAAAGAACCCGGCTTCGGCCACGCCCAGCAGAAAACGCAGGATGTAGAAGTGGGTTTCGTTCTGGATGAACGCCATGCCTGCGGCGACCAGGCCCCAGGTCAGCATGATCCGGGTCAGCCAGATGCGTGCGCCGACTTTCTGCAGAAGGATGTTGGAGGGCACCTCGAACAGTGCATAACCGATGAAGAACAGACCGGCACCCAGGCCGTAGGCGGCCGCGCCAATGCCCAGGTCGTGCTCCATGTGGGTGCGGACGAAACCGATGTTCACGCGATCAATGTAATTGACGATGAACATGATGACGAACAGCGGCAAGACGTGTCTTTTGACTTTGGCGATGGCGGACTTCAGCGCTGAATTGGCGTCGTCGTGCATCCCGGAGATGGATGTATTCACTGCGTTTTCTCCCACTCGTTATTTTTATGCGGGGTGAAGCTGTGTGTTGCGTTGTTGATAGACATCATACAACTAGGTTTTTTGAGCTTGCAACCATGTTTGTCCAATGAAATGGCGGAAATTCAGAGGTTTTTAATTCTATTGGTGGTGTTGAGTGGCCTTTTATGCGACTCGATATGGGCTTTTGTGGAGTGTTGTCATACAAGTTGAGCGAGATTTTTCGGAATTCCCGTCCGGCGCGGTGCTACGATTCGATAGCCCTGATTTCGGACACGCCCATGCAAGAAGACCTCGAAGCACCTGCCCGCAAGCGCAGCCACAACCTGGCCCATGACCTGGTGGAGAAACTGACCCAGCGCATCCTGCTCGGCCAGATGTTGCCCGGCGACAAGCTGCCGTCGGAAAACACCATCGTTCAGGAGCACGGGGTCAGTCGCACGGTGGTGCGCGAGGCGATCTCGAAGTTGCAGGCCTCGGGGCTGGTGGAAACCCGGCATGGGATTGGCACGTTTGTGATCGAGCGCGCTCCGGAGCAGGGGCTGCGGCTGAATGTCGATACGGCGTTGGGGGTGCGCAGTATTCTGGAGTTGCGCATGGGTCTGGAAACCCAGGCGGCGGCGCTGGCGGCAACTCGCCGCACCGATCTGCAACTGGCGCAGATGCGTGAAGCGTTGGACGACTATCAAAACCTGCTGGCCAACAACGACAGCTGTGTCGAGGCGGACCGGCGTTTTCATCTGCTGATCGCCGAAGCCACCGGCAACGTCTGCTTCACCGAAATCATGCAGCACCTGGGCAGTGCGATGATCCCGCGCACCCGGGTCAATGCCGCCGAGCGTGGTGCGGTGGACTTGAGCAAGCTCGGTCAGTTGGCCAACCTGGAGCACGAGGCGATTCTCAACGCCATCAAACGCCAGGACCCGGACGCGGCGCGGGCGGCGATGTGGCTGCACCTGACCAACAGTCGTGACCGGTTTTCGCCCAGCTGACTGCGATTTGGGTGTTTTGTCAGTGACACCCAGTCATCGTTCTTCGCGAGCAAGCCCGCTCCCACAGGGTTTTATGTTTGCCGCAGCTCTTGAGCACACCTCAGAACCTGTGGGAGCGGGCTTGCTCGCGAAGGCGCCAGCCCAGACAGCAAAAAGCATGGATCAGACCCTAACAGCCTGAGCAACCACAACCCGCCGCTCCAGATTCAACGCCAGCACACTCGCCAACACCACCAGCCCGCCGACCACGATCATCAGCGTCGGCCGCTCACCCAGCGCATAGGACGCAATCACCATCGCCGTCGGCGGCGTCAAATACAGCGTCATCGTCGCCCGGCTCAAATCGACATGCGCCAGCACATAAGCCCAGGCCAGGTACGCCAGGGCACTGGGGAAAATCCCTAGGGCAATCACCGCAAACTGCACGCGCAGCGGCGCCTGGGCGACTTGATCCGCCAGGCCGGGCAAGTAGATCAGCAACAGCACCGTCCCGGACCACACCGTGTAACACACCAGCGTCAGCCCGTCGTATCGCCCGGTGTGATGCTTTTGCAGGGCAAAGTAGAGACTCCAGGACACCGCCGCCAGCAGGATCAGCAAGCCGTGGGCATCAATGCTGCCCAAGCCATGATCGCCCGCCACCACAATCATCACGCCAAACAACCCGAGCAGCACACAACCCCAGCGCCACAGGCTCACCTGATCCTTGAACACGAAGCGCGCGATCAGCGTGCTGAACAGCGGCGTGGTCTGGGCCAGGACGCTCGAAGCGCCGGCGCTGACACCCTGCTGTCCGAAGTTGATCGCCACGTGGTGCAGGCTCACGGCAAAGAAGCCCAGGCCGAACATCAGGGGCAGATCTCGCAGGCTCGGCAGGCGAATGCCCTTGAACATCGCGACCACGGCCATGAACACAGAGGCCAGCAGGAAGCGCAGGAGCGCCAGGTGCACAGGGTCGTAGGCCTGCAAGCCGATATGGATGCCGGTCGGGGAGTAGCCCCAGCACGCCACGACAAACGCCATGGCCAGAATGATTTTCCAGGGTGAAACGGGGGAGGGTGTGAGCGGCGTCATGGTCGTGCACCTGTGGGTGGATGCACCGAGTATCAGAAAGCCGATCGTTCGCCACAACTGACTTATACTGCGCTAACCGTTCACTATAGGTGATGTATGGAGCTGGCTCAGATTCGCATGTTCAAGACCGTGGCCGATGTCGGCAGCATCGCCCGCGCGGCCGAGCTGTTGCATTGCGTGCCGTCGAACATCACGGCCCGGATCAAGGCCCTGGAGGCCGAACTGGGTGTTGCGCTGTTTCTGCGTGAGGGTCGAGGGCTGCGCATCAGCCCGTCGGGGCAAACCTTCCTGGCCTATGCCTCGAAAATTCTTGCCCTCACCGCCGAGGCCAAGCGCGCGGTCGATCCTTCGGCCGAACCCTCGGGGCCGTTGCGCATCGGAGCCATCGAGTCGTCGGCCACCGGGCGATTGCCGCGCCTGCTGGCGAAATTCCACAAGCGTTTCCCGCAGGTGGCGCTGGAGCTGACCACCGGCTCCTGGGGGCAGTTGCTCGACGACACGCTCAATCACAAGCTCGACGGCGCCATCGTGGCGGTGGATGTCGAGCGTTCGCACCTCAAGCGCACGCCGATGTACCGCGAAGAGCTGCTGCTGATCGCCTCGACCTCCCTGGGGCCGCTGCGGGACATCAGTGATTTGCAGGACCAGACCGTGTTCATGTGGCCCCAGGGCTGTCCGTACCGGGCGGCGCTGGAGCATTGGTTGTTGCGAAAGGGGCAGGCGCTGCCGATTGTCAGCCTGGCCAGTTATGGCGCGATTGTCGGTTGCGTCAGCGCCGGGGCCGGCGTGGCGCTGGTGCCTAAGGGGATCTTTGACCAATACGCCAAAGGTGCAGGGTGCGCAGGGTTTGAGTTTCCCGAGCTGACCGCCGTCGACAACCTGTTTTACTGGCACGAAAACGCCGGGGTGCACCCGGCACGTGAGGCGTTTGTGGCGATGCTCCGCGAGGAGTTTGCGTAATCATTGATCGCTGTAGAAATGGGGTAAGGCAGCGTTTGTGGCGAGGGGGCTTGCCCCCGTTCGGCGGCGAAGCCGTCGTAATCCCGACGAAAGTACTTGTACAGAAAAACCGCGTCTTCTGGATTTAGGGCTGCTTCGCACCCCAGCGGGGGCAAGCCCCCTCGCCACAGGTTCACATGGCACTGTTGCTGATGTTCAGCCCCTCACATCCCGCATCAACAACCCAAACTCCAGCTCCACCGCATCCGGTATCGGCAAATACACCGTATGCCCATCCCCCGGCGCAACGTCGATCGCTTCACCCTTGGCGTTCTGCAACTGATGCAGATCGAAGTGGAAGTTGCCCTTGGGCGTCATCAGCTCCATGTGATCGCCCAGGCCGAAGCGGTTTTTCACCTTGACCTCGGCCAGGCGATCCCGCCGCTGTCCGGTCAGTTCACCGACAAACTGCTGGCGCTCCGACACCGAGCTGCCGTTCTGGTAGTTCTGGTATTCGTCATGCACATGCCGGCGCAGAAAACCTTCGGTGTAGCCGCGCTGGGCGAGGGACTCCAGGTCGGTCATCAGGCCGCGGTCGAAGGCCCGGCCTGCCACCGCATCGTCGATGGCCCGGCGATAAACCTGGGTGGTACGCGCGCAATAAAAATGGGATTTGGTCCGGCCTTCGATTTTCAGGGAGTGCACGCCCATGTGGGTCAGGCGTTCGACATGCTGCACGGCGCGCAGGTCCTTGGCGTTCATGATGTAAGTGCCGTGTTCGTCTTCGAAGGCGGGCATCTGTTCGCCGGGACGATTGGCTTCCTGCAACAGGAACACCTGATCGGTGGGCGCGCCGATGCCCAGGGTCGGTTCGGGTTCGAATGTCCGGACGATCTCGCCGAGCTGGTTTTCCGTGGCCGGCTGCGCCGAGTATTTCCAGCGACAGGCGTTGGTGCAGCTGCCCTGATTGGCATCGCGCCGGTTCATGTAGCCCGACAGCAGGCAACGCCCGGAATAGGCCATGCACAACGCGCCGTGCACGAACACCTCCAGTTCCATGGCCGGCACTTGCTCGCGGATCTCGGCGATTTCTTCCAGGGACAGCTCTCGGGACAGGATGATCCGGCTCAAGCCTTGCTGCTGCCAGAACTCGACACTGGCCCAGTTCACCGTATTGGCCTGCACCGAAAGGTGGATCGGCATCTGCGGGTAGTGCCGGCGCACCAGCATGATCAGGCCGGGGTCGGACATGATCAGCGCATCCGGGGCCATGGCGATCACCGGTTCAAGGTCCTTGAGGAAGGTCTTGAGCTTGGCGTTGTGCGGCGCGATGTTCACCACCACGTAGAAGCGCTTGCCCCGGGCCTGGGCCTCGCGAATGCCGAGGGCCAGGTTGGCGTGGTCGAATTCGTTGTTGCGCACCCGCAGGCTGTAGCGCGGCTGGCCGGCGTACACGGCATCGGCGCCGTAGGCGAAGGCGTAACGCATGTTTTTCAAGGTGCCGGCGGGGGCGAGCAGTTCTGGCGCGGTGAGGTTCATGGCAGTGTCGGTCGCAAAAGCCGCACAGGGTAAATGCCCTGTGCCAAGGGTTTATTGACCTGGATCTATGCCTGATCAACAAACCGATGGCACTCGCGCGAGCCGTGGCGGACTAAACATCAAGACGAAAGTTTTTCGTCCTGACTGGCTGGCACGGATCGGACATGAACGAAACGACCCCACAAGACAAATCGCTGTCGGTGTTGCTGGTGCTGGTGAGCGCTGCCTTCATCTGGATCCTGCTGCCGTTTTACGGCGCGGCGTTCTGGGCGGTGATCCTGGGCATCCTCTTTGCGCCACTGCAGGGCCGGCTGCAAGTGAAGTTCGGCTGGCAACGCAACCTCACGTCGCTGTGCACATTGAGCATTTGCCTGGTGATTGCGATTCTGCCGGTGATCATCATCAGCGCCTTGCTGGTTCAGGAGGGCGCGTCACTCTACAAAAGCGTCGAGAGCGGCGAACTCGACATTGCCGGGTATGTGTCGCAGTTCAAGCACAGCCTGCCGCCGTATTTCCAGCATCTGCTGGATCGCTTCGGCATGGGCGAGTTGAACGGGCTGCACGAGAAAATCGTCAAGAGCGCGATGACCGGCGGGCAGGTGCTGGCCTCTAAAGCGTTCAGTTTCGGCCAGGGCACATTCGAGTTCATCGTCAGCTTTTTCATCATGCTGTACCTGCTGTTTTTCTTCCTGCGTGACGGTGCGGAACTGGCGCGCAAGGTGCGTGCGGCGGTGCCGTTGCAGGAACAGCAGAAACGCCGTTTGCAGCTCAAGTTCAATCGTGTGGTGCGGGCCACGGTGAAAGGCAACCTGCTGGTGGCCATCACCCAAGGCGCGCTGGGCGGTCTGATTTTCTGGTTTCTGGACGTTCCCAGCGTGTTGCTCTGGGCGGTGTTGATGGCGTTTCTGTCGTTGCTGCCGGCGGTGGGGGCGGGAATAGTCTGGGTGCCGGTGGCGGCGTTTTTCCTGCTCACCGGGGCGATCTGGCAGGGCGTGGTGCTGGTATTGTTCGGGGTCTTGGTGATCGGGCTGGTGGACAACCTGCTCCGGCCATTGCTGGTGGGCAAGGACACCAGGATGCCGGACTACATGATCCTCGTCTCGACCCTGGGCGGCCTGGCGATTTTCGGGCTGAACGGTTTTGTCATCGGCCCGTTGATCGCAGCCCTGTTCATGTCGAGCTGGGACATTTTCATCGAAACCAAACCGCGGGTGCAGCTGCCTTAGGCGCTGAACCTGCCGGACTGGCCGCTGCCGATGCGTTGCGACAGCTCACGGGCGGCGGGCAGCGAAGTGAGCGGGCCGCTGATCTGTACGCCGTCCTGCACCAGGTACCAGCAGGCGAGCATGCCCAGCTCTCTGAGCTGTGCGGGGACGGCGCTGCCGATAACGGACATGATCTGAACCTTGGACATGAAAAGTACCTCCATCAATCTGTGGAGTTACTTTAAGGTCCGGGTACCTTGAGGGGTAATCAACGTTTTCGATAGTGGTCATTGATGCCAGAGGGGGTAAACGACCGTTGGTCGGTCAGCTGACCACCTGATCGAGCATATGAACCACTTCCTGCTCGTTGAGCAGGCCCTTGCGCACCAGGCTTTGCGTCAGCAGCGAGAGAAACTTGGCGCTGCGATGACCTTCCAGGTGCTTGAGTTCGGTCAGTGCGTTGTAGACTTTGCTGGAGGTGCACAGACCGACGATGCGGTGCGGGTTTTGCGTTGGCATGTGGTCGTCCTTGTTGTTATGAACCTGTTTTCGACGGACAGCACCGAGCTTGCGGAGCTGACATGACAAAAATATGACCGATTTGTGCCGCAGGGCAGAAATCGGGTCGAGTCCATCTTGCCTGTTTCTGCCACGGACACTGTCCCGATAGCGACCTTGGCGAGATTTATCCAGACCTGGACCGACAAATGGATATAAAAAAGCCCCGCTGTTTCAGCGGGGCCGGTCGAGTCCGTTACCAGCGACCGTAATGTCGGCCGTAGTGGCCGCGTGGCGGGCCGTAGTAACCACGGGGTGGTCCGTAGTAAACCGGGGCCGGGCGGTAGTAGATCGGTTGTTGCACGTAGACCGGGGCCGGTTGGTAGTAAACCGGAGGCGGTGGTGCGTAATAAACCGGCGCGGGCTGGTAGTAGACCGGTTGCGGCGCGACATAGACCGGGCGGTTGGCGTTGATCAGAGCCGAGCCGACGATGGCAGTACCGACGATCGCTCCAAATACCGCCGCGTCATTACCATGCCCGGCTTGCGCCTGACCTGCGATAGCGAGGGCGCCGATCAGCAAGGCTACTGTGGGGACTTTACGGATCATGATAGTACCTCGGCTCTTCAACCCGGCGCTTGTGTCTGCAATAGACCCAAGGATTGTCGCGGGGATACTTCTAAGACAGCGTTTTTCTGAAAAACAGCACGGCCGCGAGGTAAATTTTGTGTAAGGTCTGTACCGACTTTCTTACCGACCCGTGTAGGCCCGTGCGAACACACCTTCATGATCGATCAGAACCCGATGGAGGGCTAATCCCGTCCATCCGAAAAGTGCATTTGAAGGAGCTTGCCCATGCAGATGAACCCCAACAAAGACACCCAGTTGTGCATGTCCCTTTCAGGACGCCCCGGGAACTTTGGCCTGCGTTTTCACAATCATCTGTATGAACAACTGGACTTGAATTTTTACTACAAGGCCTTTGCCAGCCAGGACCTGACGGGTGCTGTTGCCGGCATTCGCGCCCTGCGGATTCGTGGTTGTGGCGTGTCGATGCCGTTCAAGGAAGCCTGCATTGCCCTGGTGGATGAACTCGACGCATCTGCCGCCGCCATTCAATCGATCAACACCATCGTCAACACCGACGGGCATCTCAAGGCCTACAACACCGACTACATCGCCGTTGCCCAGTTGCTGGAAAAACACCAGGTGCCCAAGGACTCGACCTTTGCCTTGCGCGGCAGCGGCGGCATGGCCAAGGCCGTGGCGAGTGCCTTGCGCGATGGCGGCTATGAAAACGGCCTGATCGTGGCCCGCAACGAGCGCGCCGGGCAGGCGCTGGCGCAGTCTTTGGGGTATGAGTGGCAGGCCGAGCTGGGGAGTCGTCGCCCGCAGATGCTGGTCAACGTCACCCCGATCGGCATGACGGGAGGACCGGAGGCCGATCAACTGGCCTTTGAGCCTGATGTGATCGAAAATGCGGAAACTGTCTTCGATGTGGTGGCGATACCCTCGGAAACACCGCTGATCGTGCGTGCCCGTGCCGAAGGCAAGCGGGTCATCACCGGGCTGGAAGTGATCGCGATCCAGGCACTGGAGCAATTTGTGCTCTATACCGGTGTACGGCCGACGGACGAGCAGTTCCAGAAGGCCGTGGCGTTTGCCCGCAGCTAGGAGGTGTCCATGCATCCCCCCATTCTCAATCTGGATTCGGTCGAACTTGAGCCGCTACCCGAAGCGTTTGCGCCGACCGGTGAAACCGCCGGTCGCTATCAACAGCGCCTGGCCCGTGTCGGTCAGCAACTGGGGGCGCAAAAACTGGGTTATCGCCTGTATGTGCTGGAGCCAGGCATGCGCGGCAGTCCGTTTCACAGTCATCGGGTCAATGAGGAAATGTTCTACGTCGTGGCCGGGGAAGGGCAGGTTCGCCTGGGATCCGAACGCTTTCCAATCCGTGCCGGTGATGTGATCGCCTGTCCACCGGGTGGGCCTGAAAAGGCGCACCAGATCATCAATACCAGTAACGGCGAGTTGCGGTACCTGGCCGTCAGCACCCAGCAATCACCGGAAATCTGTGAATACCCGGATTCCGGTAAATACGCCGTGATGGATGACTTCAAGGTGGATGCCGAGGGTAATGCGTCGGGCTTTGTTGCGGTGGCCCGGCAGGCGGACGGGGTGGATTACTGGGACGGCGAGTAACCACAGGCACCGTCAAACCACTGTAGGAGCGAGCCTGCTCGCGATGGACGTCAACGATGACGCGTGCTGTCTGAATGAGCGCGTCGTCTGGACGTTTTTCGCGAGCAGGCTCGCTCCTACAAGTCTTGTGTCAATCACACATGTCCGTCGGTCCACGATCCATTGTGGGAGTGTTGTGTCAGGTAAACATCCAGGTTATTCGAGCCGGGCCAGTCTTTCTTCCAGCGCCGCAATTCGCGCTTCCAGTTCTTCGATCCGTTCAACCGAAACCCCGCTGCCGCCACGCTCGGCCGGGTTTTGCCGTGCCGCCATGATCGCTTCGATATCCGCCGGGTCGCCCAGGGCGTGGGTGTAACGGTCTTCGCGCTGGCCGGCCTGACGTGGAATCAGCACGGCCAGACCCCGGGCAATCAGGCGTTCGAGTTGATGCACCACCTGTTCGGTGTCTTCGAATTCATGCATGCGGCCGCTGCGGGTTAGCAGTTCATTGACGGTCTGCGGGCCGCGCAGAAACATCAGCCCGGTCAGGATGACCTGCGCCGGTACCAGTTCCAGGGCCTTGTCGACCTTGTGTTCCCAGCGGTCGGCGCGGCTGCCCATCACCAGTCTGGCGAAGCCGCGTCCTTCGAGGGCGCGCAGGCTCTGACCGACCTGGCCCGGCGTCAGGTTCATCACTGGCTCGCGGCTGGTTTTCTGGTTGCAGGCAATCACCAGGGCATTGAGGGTCAGGGGATAGGTTTCCGGGCTGGTGGCCTGTTTCTCGATCAACGAACCCAGAATGCGGATTTCCGTGCTGCTGAGCCGTGGCTCGTCGAAAGTCGTCTCTTGCTCAGTGCTCATGGTTCTGCATCCTTAGCCGATTCATGTTTTTCACTTGCGTAGGCGCACTTTGACATCGCCCGTTCGGACTAGGCAAGGCTAACGATTCTGCCGCGTCCGGGCGGCGCCAAACTTCATGCTCAAAGGGGTGTTGCGCCACGCGCGCCCCGCCAAACGAGCAGAAGGCGCCGCGATGGAGTTTGCATTCAGCGACGAACAGGAAATGATCCGCGCATCGGCCGAGGGTTTCCTCGCCGATGTCTCGGATTCTGCCGCCGTGCGCGCGGCAATGGTCAGCGAACGGGGTTTCGATGAAGCCCTCTGGCAGCGTCTGTGCCAGGAAATGTACTGGCCGGCCATTCATATCCCCGAAACCTATGGGGGCCTGGGCCTCGGCTTTGTCGAGCTGACGATCCTGCTGGAACAGATGGGCCGGCGTTTGCTGTGCTCGCCATTTTTCGCCACCGCCTGCATGGCCACCCCTGCGCTGTTACTAGCGGCCAATGATGAACAGAAGCAGCGTTGGTTGCCGTCGATTGCCGATGGCAGCGTGACCGCGACCCTGGCGTTCAGCAGTGCCAACGGCTGGTCCGCCGACGATGTCCAGGCAACGGTGGTGGCTGAGGGCGACGGGTTCGTCCTCGACGGCACCCTCAAGCATGTGCTCGATGGCCATGGCGCTGACCTGTTGATCATTGCCGCACGGCAACCCGGAACCACCGGTGAAAAGGGCATCAGCCTGTTTGCCGTGAACGCCGTATGTGCTGGTATCGAACGGCAAATGCTGCCGACCATGGACCAGACCCGGCGCCAGGCGCGGATCCAGCTCAAGGACCTGTACCTTGATGCCGACTGCCTGCTGGGTGAGTTCGGGAACGGCTGGTCGCACCTTGAGCGAGTCCTGCAACTGGCCTGCATCGGCCTGGCTGCCGAGCAGACCGGCGGCGCGCAGCAGGTGCTCGACCTCAGCGTGGCCTACATGCAGGAGCGCCAGCAGTTCGGTCGCCCGATTGCCAGTTTCCAGGCCCTCAAACACCGCGCCGCCGACATGATGCTGCAAGTCGAATGCGCCCGTTCGGCCAGTTATTACGCCGCGTGCGTGGCCCAGGAAGTGCTCGATCCCCAGGGTGATCCGCAGGTCGCGACCGAACTGCCGCTGGCGGCGGCGCTGGCCAAGGCGCAGTGCTCCGAGACCTACTTCTCTTGCGCGTCCGAATCGATCCAGTTGCATGGCGGCGTCGGTTTCACCTGGGAATACGACCCGCACCTCTACTTCAAGCGCGCCCGCGCCAGCGAGAGCTTCCTCGGGCTACCGGCCTGGCATCGCGAGCGCATTGCTTCGGTGATTCTGGGAGAGCAGCCATGAAAATCAGTTTCAGCGAGCAGGACGAACGCTTCCGTCGGGAAGTCGCCGACTGGATGAACGCCAACCTCTGCGGCGAGTTCGAAGCCCTGCGTTTTCGCGGTGGTCCGGGCGATGAGCATATGTTTCCCCAAGAGCGCAAAGCCTGGGAGCGCAAGCTTGCCGAAGGCGGCTGGACCTGCGTCGGCTGGGCGCCGGAGCATGGCGGGCGCGGCCTGTCGATCACCCAGCAGGTGATCTTCAACGAAGAGTACGCCCGCGCCAGCGGCCCCGGCCGCATGGGGCATATCGGCGAAGGCCTGGCCGGGCCGACCATCGCCGCATTCGGCACGGTCGAACAGCAACAGCGTTTTTTGCCGGGGATCGTCAGCGGTACGTCGTTCTGGTGCCAGGGCTATTCAGAGCCGGGCGCCGGTTCCGACCTGGCCAACGTCAAGACCCGCGCAACGCTGGATGAAACCACCGGCAGTTGGATCATCAATGGCCAGAAAGTCTGGACCTCCCTGGCCCACGAATCGGACTGGTGCTTTGTCATCGCCCGCACCGAGCCGGGTAGCGTCGGCCATCGCGGTCTGTCGTTCCTGCTGGTGCCCATGGCCCAGACAGAAATAACCGTACGACCCATCGAGCAACTCACCGGCACCTCGGAATTCAACGAAGTGTTCTTCGACGATGCCCGCACCGACGCCACCAACATCATTGGCGCGCCGGGCGAAGGCTGGAAGATCGCCATGGCGCTGCTGGGCTTCGAGCGGGGTGTGTCGACCCTCGGCCAGCAGATGCAGTTCCAGAACGAACTCAACGAAATCATCGCCATCGCCAAGTCCAATGGCGCCGACCGCGATCCGATCCTGCGTCAGCGCCTGGCCGAGGCCTGGAGCGGGTTGCGGATCATGCGCTACAACTCGCTGCGCATGCTCTCGGGTAGCCAGGACGGTTCGCTGCGCAAAGAGGCGACCATCTACAAGCTGTTCTGGTCGACCTGGCACGCCAGCCTCGGCAAGTTGGCGATGGACGTCCTCGGCGCCGAGGCGGAATTGCTCGAAGCCGCGCCTTACCAGTTGACCCGTTTGCAGTCGCTTTACCTGTTCAGCCGCGCCGACACCCTCTACGGCGGCAGCAACGAAATCCAGCGCAACATCATCGCCGAGCGTGCCCTGGGCATGCCTAAAGAGCCGCGTCCGCGCGCCTGAAAGGAGAGAGTTCATGTCTGTACCTCAATATGTTGAAGGTCGCGGCCTGCTGCGCGGCAAGTCGGTGCTGATCACCGCCGCCGCAGGCGCCGGGATCGGTTTTTCCGCCGCCGTGCGTGCCGCCGAAGAAGGCTGCCGTGCGCTGATGATCAGCGATATCCATGAAGGCCGGTTGGCCGAAGCGGTGCTGAAAATCCGCGAAACCACCGGGCTGCAACACGTGTTCGGCCAGGTCTGCAACGTTGCCGACGAAGCCCAGGTACAGCAGCTGATCGCCTGCGCAGAGCGTGACCTGCAAGGCGTCGATGTGTTGATCAACAACGCCGGGCTTGGCGGCTCGCGCTTGCTGGTGGACATGGCCGATGAAGAGTGGAATCGGGTCATCGACGTGACGCTCACCGGCACCATGCGCATGACCCGCGCCATGCTGCCGAAAATGATGGAGCGGCGTGCCGGAGTGATCGTCAACAACGCCTCGGTGCTGGGCTGGCGCGCGCAGAAAGAACAGGCGCACTACGCCGCCGCCAAGGCTGGCGTGATGGCGCTGACCCGCTGCGCAGCGGTCGAGGCGGCTGACTACGGCATCCGCATCAACGCGGTCAGCCCGAGCATTGCCCTGCACGATTTCCTGCGCAAATCCGCGCCCCAGGCAGTGCTCGATCAACTGGCCGCCAACGAAGCGTTCGGCCGCGCCGCCGAAGTCTGGGAGGTGGCCAACGTGATGATGTTCCTGGCCAGCGACTACAGCTCCTACATGACCGGCGAAGTGTTGTCGGTGTCCAGCCAGAGGGCGTGACCATGCCACGTATTTTCGACACGCCGATGGCCTTGTTCGACGCCGTGGGCGAATCACTCGGCGCCAGCGACTGGCTGTTGCTGGAACAGGACCGCATCGACCGCTTCGCCGACGCCACCGGCGATCACCAGTGGATTCACGTCGATCCGCTCAAGGCTGCCAACGGTCCGTTTGGCGCCTGCATTGCCCATGGCTACCTGAGCCTGTCGCTGGTCAATCTGTTCTTGCCGCAGATCGTCGAGGTCCGTGGCCTGGCCATGGGCGTCAATTACGGCTGTGAGCGGGTGCGCTTTCCCTCGGTGGTGCGCGTCGGCTCGCGGGTGCGCGGCAGTGCGCAACTGATCGCGGTCGAGGAAGTGAAGGGCGGCGTACAGGCGACCATCCGCGTCAGCGTCGAAATCGATGGCGAGGAACGCCCCGGCTGCGTGGTCGACACCATCAGTCGCTATTACCCGGCCTGACCTTCAACAGCATTTTCGAGGAATCCAGCATGAAAGAAGCCGTCATCGTTTCCACCGCCCGCACACCGATCGGCAAAGCCTTTCGCGGTGCGTTCAATGACACCGAAGCGCCGCAATTGGGTGGGCATGTGGTGCGCGAAGCCGTACGCCGTGCCGGTATCGAACCGGATGAAGTGGACGACGTGATCATCGGCGCCGCCGCGCAGCAGGGTACGCAGTCGTATAACCTGGGGCGCTTGTGCGCGATTGCCGGTGGCTTGCCGGCATCGGTTGCCGGGATGGCCGTCGAGCGCCAGTGCTCGTCGGGCCTGATGAGTATCGCCATGGCCGCCAAGGGCATCATGTGCGACGAAATCGACATCGCCGTGGCCGGTGGCCTGGAGTCGATTTCCCTGGTGCAGAACAAGCACAAGAACCTGTATCGCAATCAGTCGGGTTCGGTGATCGAGCTGGACCCGCACGCCTATATCCCGATGATCGAAACCGCCGAGATCGTTTCCGCGCGCTACGGCATCTCCCGAGACGAACAGGACGAATACAGCTACCAGAGCCAGTTGCGTACCGCACAGGCCCAGAGCGCCGGACGCTTCGACCGGGAGCTCGCGCCGCTGGCAAGCCGCAAGGCAGTGTTCGACAAGGCCACCGGCGAAACCAGTTATGAAACCGTCACCTTGCTGCGCGATGAGTGCAACCGCATCGACACCACTCTCCAGAGCCTGAAGGCGCTGGAGCCAGTGTGGCCGGGCGGTCAGTGGAGCGACAAGGGTCGTTTCATCACCGCCGGCAACGCCTCGCAGTTGTCCGACGGTGCGTCGGCCTCGGTGTTGATGAGCGCGAAAATGGCCGAGAAACGTGGCCTGGAACCGCTGGGGATCTATCGCGGCATGGCCGTCGCCGGCTGCAATTCCGACGAGATGGGCATCGGTCCGATCTACGCGATTCCGAAACTGCTCAAGCGTCATGGCCTGACCATGGACCACATCGGCCTCTGGGAGTTGAACGAAGCGTTCGCCTGCCAGGTGCTGTACTGCCGCGACACCCTGGGCATTCCGGCCGAGCGCCTGAACGTCAACGGCGGGGCGATCGCCATCGGCCATCCGTTCGGCATGTCCGGGTCGCGGATGGTTGGCCACGCGTTGGTCGAAGGCCAGCGTCGCGGTTTACGTTACGTGGTGGTGAGCATGTGCATCGGTGGCGGCATGGGCGCTGCTGCTCTATTCGAGGTGGTCTGAATGATCAGCGCACAACATATCCAGACGACAATGGCGCGTTACGTGGAATTGGTGGATGCCGGCGACATCGACGGCATCCTCGCGCTCTACGCCAAAGACGCCACCGTTGAAGACCCGGTCGGCCAGGCGCCGTTGCAGGGCATCAACGCCATCGCGCGTTTTTACCGTGAAGGACTGGGGGCGATGAAAGTCTCCGCAACCCAGACCGGCCCGGTGCGCGCGACGCTCAACGGTTGCGGCGCGATGTCGTTCCGGGTCGACATGGAGTGGGGCGGGCAACCGTGCTCGCTGCATGTGATCGACGTGATGGAATTCGATACCGACGGCAAGGTCCGCTCGATGAAAGCCTACTGGAGTGAGGTCAATGTGACGACGCGAGGTGCAGCATGAACCTGGAACAGCGTATCGCCCGCCTGGAAGCGCTGGAGGATATTCGCCAGCTCAAGCATCGCTACCTCAACGCCTGCGATCTCAAGCAGGTCGAGGTGATTGCCAACTGCTTCGCCGAAGGTGAAGTGCTGATCGATTACGGCCCGTTGGGGATCTTTCGTGAGCGCAACAGTTTTGTCGCGCTGTATCGCGAACTGGCTTGCCATGAGCGGGTGATCGACCTGCATCACGGCGCCAACCCGGAAATCGAGGTGCTAAGCGAAGATGAAGCCCAGGGCCGTTGGGCCCTGTGGTATTTCAACCTGGATGGCGAGAGCGGGGCGACGCGGCAGTTGGGTGGGTTCTATCAGGACCGTTACCAGCGTATCGCCGGCCAATGGAAGATCGTCGCCACCCGTTTTACCGCTCACTCGGAAGTGGCGCGTTCCTGAAGGTTGCTCACTCCAGAGGTGACCCCTGTAGGAGCGAGCAAGCTCGCTCCCACAGTTTTTGTGGTGACGCCGGCATTGCGAGCACCCCCAATCCCCTGTAGGAGCGAGCCTGCTCGCGATGGCGGTGTATCAGGCAGCATTGATGTTGGATGTGCTGACAGCCATATCCGGATTCTGCGTTAGGCCGGTTTCGTAGTAGGCCTTGAGGTTCTCGGCAATCTGCCGAACGACCTTGTTGAAGGCCTTGGCCAGCAACCTTTCAAACAGCTTGCCACCGCGCAGGCTGTAACTCATTTGCAGAGTGATGCGGGTCGCGTTGCCTTCGGCTTGCAAGGCATAACTGAAACTCGCCTCGCGAAACGGAAAGGGCGAGTCATTGCCGCCCTTGTGCAACCGCAGCACGAACCCCGTGCCTTCCTGCCACTGCACCACGCTTTCATCCAGATACTGACCGCCCTTGCGCAACACCCGGCGACTGGCGCCGATACCTTCCGTTGCGCCAGGATGAAACTGGCAACCGGTCAGGCCTGGTACATAGTGCGGGGCAAGGCTCAGGTCGCGTAGTTTGGTCCATGCGGCTTGTCGCGTGAGGTTCAGCACAACGCTGTGGCTGGCTACGGGCATGTCGAAAGTCCTCTTATGGATGGGATTGAGCCGCATCGAGAAATGCCGGGCGTTCGCCCGCGCCATGCACCGCGATGTCCGCGCCACTGACGTAACGGGCCAGCCTCGAGGCCAGGTACAGGCAGGTGTCGCCAATGTCCTCCGGGGTCGCCAGGCGTTGCAACGGAATGGTCGCCGCCACCCTGGCAATGCCCGCGTCGTCACCATAATGCATGGCCGCCTGCTCGGTGAGAATCAGCCCGGCGGTCACGGCGTTGACCCGCACCTTGGGCGCCCATTCCACCGCCAGCGAGGTCGTCAGGTTGAGCAAGCCGGCCTTGGCCGCACCATAAGCGGCGGTGCCGGGGGAAGGGCGGGTGGCGCTGACGCTGCAGATGTTGATGATCGCGCCACCGTCGGCCTGGGCCTGCATCACCTGGTTGGCCTGCTGGCACAGGTTCAGTGGCGCAATCAGGTTCAGGCGGATGATTGCCTCGCTGAAGCGCGGCGAAGCCGTGGCGGCGTCGGCATTCGGCGAACCGCCGGCGTTGTTGACCAGCACATCGAGGCGGCCGAAGCGCTCGATGATCTGCGTAATCAAGCGCCCGGACTGCTCGACATCCCGCAGGTCGCAGGCCACGAACAGCGCCTCGCGCCCGGCGCTGACCGGCAAGGTTTGTGGTGCTTCGCGACCGCAAATCACCACCTCGGCGCCACAGTCCAGAAAGCGCTGGCTGATGCCGCGACCCACACCTTTGCCACCTCCGGTGACCAGTACCACTTTGCCGCGAAAGTCCATTGGATCAAGCATGGGGGGGCCTCGTTCTGTCGCTCGGGAATGTAACCGATGCTAGGTCTGCAACCCCGGCAGGCCAACGTCCAAAGGGACTAGAGATTGTCTGTAGGAGCGAGCCTGCTCGCGATGGACCTGAGAACACCGCGGGGTGTCAGGTATCCAGCGTCATCGTTGACGACCATCGCGAGCGAGCTCGCTCCTACAAGTACAGGCGCGTAGTCCTGTCGGACGATGTTGATGGCCCGCCCCGTCGGAATAATCCGGCTACAACAACAGGCCGGGAGGACACCTTATGGGCGCTTCAGCGCAAGGGCACTTCGTTACGCTGCCGGATGGTTTGCAGCTGCACTACAAAGACATCGGCGGGCAAGACACCGGCAACGGCGAGCCGGTGATTTTCATCCATGGCAGCGGGCCGGGCGCCAGCGGTCACAGCAACTTCAAGCAGAACTACCCGCTGTTCGCCGAAGCAGGCTATCGGGTGATCGTCCCGGATTTGCCCGGCTACGGCGCTTCGGACAAGCCCGACACCCTCTACACCCTGGACTTCTTTGTCGCCGCCCTCAGCGGTTTGCTCGATGCCCTCGACATCCAGCGTTGCGTGCTGGTCGGTAACTCCCTGGGCGGCGCGATCGCGATCAAACTGGCCCTCGACCAACCGCAGCGTATCAGCCGTCTGGTGCTGATGGCGCCCGGTGGCCTGATGGAAAAAGAACAGTATTACCTGCAGATGGAAGGCATCCAGAAAATGGGTGCGGCTTTCGCCAAGGGTGAGCTGAACGATGCGGCGGGCATGCGTCGCCTGCTGGTCCTGCAACTGTTCGACGAAACCCTGATCAGCGACGAAACGGTCAACGAGCGCGTCGCCGTGGTTCAGCAGCAACCGGTGTGCGTGCTGTCGACCATGCAGGTGCCGAACATGACGTCGCGCCTGGCTGAATTGCAGTGCCCGATCCTCGGTTTCTGGGGCATGAACGACAAGTTCTGCCCGTCGTCCGGTGCCCAGACCATGCTTGAAAACTGCTCCGGCATCCGTTTCGTCATGCTCAGCGAGTGCGGGCATTGGGTCCAGGTCGAGCACCGTGACTTTTTCAACCGCCAGTGCCTGGCGTTTTTTCAGGAGGCCCGTGGATGAGCGTGCAATTGCGCCGTGAGTTCGGCGAAGAGCTTTATCAGGCGCTGCTCAGCGGCTCCACCCTGGCGCCGCTGACCGAGCGCTGGCCGTCGATCAGCATCGAAGACGCCTATCACATTTCCCTGTACGCCATTGAGCGTCGAGTGGCGGCCGGTGACCAGATCGTCGGCAAGAAAATCGGCGTGACCTCGGCGGCGGTGCAGCAGATGCTTAACGTGCATCAGCCGGATTTCGGTTTTATCACGCGGCAGATGTCGTTCGATGACAATGCGCAAATTTCCCTGTCCGCCAACAAACTGATCCAGCCCCGTGCCGAGGGCGAGATCGCCTTCAAGCTCAAGCATGACCTGGTCGGCCCCGGCATCACCGAAGCCGACGTGCTGGCCGCCACCGAATACGTGATGCCGTGTTTCGAGATCGTCGACTCGCGGATTCACGACTGGCGTATCCGCATCCAGGACACGGTCGCAGACAACGCTTCTTGCGGAGTGTTTGTGTTGGGCGACAGCAAGGTGGATCCGCGCGAACTGGACCTGCCGAACTTGCGCATGCGCGTGTTCAAAAACGCAGAGCCCCTGAGTGAAGGCCTGGGTTCGGCGGTTCAGGGAAATCCATTGACTGCGGTGGCCTGGCTGGCCAATACCCTGGGCGCCTTCGGCATTCCGTTCAAGGCCGGGGAAATCATCCTGTCCGGCTCGCTGGTACCGCTGGAACCGGCCCGTGCCGGTGACCGTTTTGAACTGACCATTGATGGCCTGGGCAGTGCCCGGGTGTCTTTCTGCGCCTGACTTTTGGAGTTTGACCCAATGAGCAAAAAACTCAGAGCGGCCATTATCGGCCCGGGCAACATCGGCACCGATCTGCTGATGAAAATGTGCCGATCGCAATGGATCGAGCCGGTGTGGATGGTTGGCGTCGACCCTGAATCCGAAGGCCTGAAACGTGCCCGGGAAATGGGCATCAAAACCACCGCCGGCGGTGTCGATGGTTTGCTGCCTCACGTGCTCGACGATGACATTCGCATTGCCTTCGATGCCACCTCGGCTTACGTACACGCGCAAAACAGCCGCAAGCTCAACGAACTCGGGGTGATCATGATCGACCTCACGCCGGCGGCCATCGGTCCGTACTGCGTGCCGCCGGTCAACCTCAAGGAGCACGCGTCGAGCCTGGCGATGAACGTCAACATGGTCACCTGCGGTGGCCAGGCGACCATCCCGATGGTGGCGGCGGTGTCGCGGGTGCAGCCGGTGAGCTACGGCGAAATCGTCGCGACCGTGTCCTCCGGTTCGGTGGGCCCGGGCACGCGGCAGAACATCGACGAGTTCACCCGCACCACCGCTGGTGCGGTGGAGAAGATCGGCGGCGCCCGACGCGGCAAGGCGATCATCGTGATCAACCCGGCCGAGCCGCCGCTGATGATGCGCGACACCATCCATTGCCTGACCGATGACGAGCCGAACCAGGATGCAATCCGCACCTCGGTGCTGGAGATGGTCCGCGAAGTGCAACGCTATGTGCCCGGCTACAAGCTGATCAACGGGCCGGTGTTCGATGGGCGCAAGGTGTCGATCTTCATCGAGGTCGAAGGCCTCGGCGATTTCCTGCCCAAGTCCGCTGGCAACCTCGACATCATGACCGCCGCCGGTTTGCGCACGGCCGAGATGTTCGCCGAAGAAGCCCACAAGGGCACCCTGCAATTGCCTGCCCGTTGAGTGGAGAATCGCTATGAATTTGCAAGATAAGAGCGTCCGTCTGCATGACATGAGTCTGCGCGACGGCATGCACGCCAAACAGCACCAGATCAGTATCGAACAAATGGTCTCGGTGGCCACCGGTCTCGATGCGGCCGGTGTGCCGCTGATCGAAATCACCCACGGCGATGGCCTGGGCGGTGCTTCGCTGAACTACGGTTTCCCGGCCCACAGCGACGAGGAATACTTCTCTGCGGTGATTCCGAAGATGAAACAGGCCAAGGTCTCGGCCCTGTTGTTGCCGGGGATCGGTACCCTCGACCACCTGAAAATGGCCCACGAACACGGCGTGTCGACCATTCGTGTGGCGACCCACTGCACCGAGGCGGACGTTTCCGGCCAACACATCGGCATGTCGGCGAAGATGGGCCTGGACACCGTTGGCTTCCTGATGATGGCGCACATGGTCAGCCCGGAAAAACTGCTGGAGCAGGCGCGGTTGATGGAAAGCTACGGCGCCAATTGCATCTATTGCACTGACTCGGCCGGCTACATGCTGCCCGATGAAGTGACGCAAAAGATCGGGGCCCTGCGTGCGGGACTGAACGCCGGGACCGAAGTCGGTTTCCACGGCCACCACAACATGGGCATGGCCATCGCCAACTCCCTGGCTGCCATCGAGGCCGGTGCTGCACGGATCGACGGTTCGGTCGCGGGTCTTGGCGCGGGGGCGGGCAATACGCCGCTGGAAGTGTTCGTCGCAGTTTTGGAGCGCATGGGCGTCAACAGCGGCGTCGACCTGTACAAGATCATGGACGTGGCCGAAGACCTGGTGGTGCCGATGATGGACCAGCCGATCCGCCTCGACCGGGACGCACTGACACTCGGTTACGCCGGGGTCTACAGCTCGTTCCTGTTGTTCGCCAAGCGTGCCGAGCAGAAGTACGGCATCGCTGCTCGCGAACTGCTGGTGGAGCTGGGCCGACGCGGAACCGTGGGTGGCCAGGAAGACATGATCGAAGACCTGGCGTTGACCCTGTCGCGGGCCAGGGGTGTACTGCCGACCTGATTAATGCGGCAACGAAAAAACCACCGATCCGGTGGTTTTTTTATGGCCGGTGGAAACCGTGCTCAAGGCAGCAGATTGCGCACCACGGGCGGGTAGCAGTTGATGGCCGAGCTCGAACAGCTGAAGTAAGCCGTGGTCGGTCGGTAGGCTTCGTTCTTGAACAGCTGGCACAGACTGGTGGAAGCGCCCGCACAGAGGATGATGAACAGAGCACAAGTCGTTTTGCGCATGATGAGTCTCGACACGGTTTTATTGTTGTAGAGACAGGTTATGGCGGCGGCGCGCGAGTTGCCTCGTCCGAATGGACTAGCCGACCAATTTGAAGCTGCCCCTTCCCTTGTGGGTGTTTGATCCCCTGTGGGAGCGAGCCTGCTCGCGATGGCGGTGTGTCAGGCAATATGGATGTTGGATGTGCCGGCCTCATCGCGAGCAAGCTCGCTCCTACAGGTTTATCGGGCGTTCCCGGGATCTGCGTCTGGCCTTGATCCCCTGTAGGAGCGAGCCTGCTCGCGATGGCGGTGTGTCAGGCAATATGGATGTTTGATGTGCCGACCTTATCGCGAGCAGGCTCGCTCCCACAGGTACTGTGTGGTGTCAGACCCGTCGGGCGAGGGCGCCTATTGCCATGAACAGCGCCGCAATCGCCCTGGCCTCGTGGAGTTCACCGCGGGCCACCAGTTCGGGGATTTGCGCCAGCGGTACCCGCAGGCATTCCAGGGGTTCGGGTTCGTCGCCTTCGAGTTGGCAGGGGCTCAGTTGTTCGGCCAGCACGACCCGGTAGCGATGGCACAAGTGCCCCGGTGCCAGGGTCAGCTCGCCCAGTTCAGTGAGGCGTTCGGCGCGCATTCCGACTTCTTCGCTCAGCTCGCGCTGCGCCGCCTGCAAGTAGTCTTCATTGGGCTCGGCGCCGCCCTTGGGCAGGCCGAGAATGGTTTTTTCCACACCGACCGCGTACTCGCGCACCAGCAGCACATGCTCTGGATCGGGCATCGCCACCAGCATCACCGAGCGATAACCGGTGCCGCGCAGGCGTTCGTAGACCCGCTGCTGGCCGTTGCTGAATTGCAGGTGCAGGGCTTCGATCTGAAAGTGGCCGCTTTGCGCCAGCAGTTCAGTCTTGAGGATGGTTGGGCAGTTGCGCATGGGGCAGTCCCCTGTTTGGGATAAAGACACTGTGCGCTGTGCAACGGGAGCCGCCATCGTCCGAGCGGACGAGGGCGGCAATGAGGGCTAGCCGAGGGTCGCCACGCTGCGCAGGATCAGGCGCACCAGCATGGTCTGGCGGGTCACGCCGGTCTTGGAGAAGGTCGAGCGCAGGTGTGCCCGCGAGGTGTTGCGGCTGATGCCCAGCTCCTCCGAGGCTTCGTCGAGGGTCAAGCCGTTGGCCAGCAACATCGCCAGCTGGGTTTCCGCCGGGGTGAAGTCGAACAGCGCGCGAACGATTTCCTGCGGTGCGGTGGATTGTTGTTCCGGGTCGCTGATGAAAATCACCACGGTCGGGCACTGTTTGCCTTCGCTCCAGTCGGTCAATGGCACCGAGCGCACGATGATCCCCAGGTCCGCTTTGCCGGACGGCCGCTGCACGCGCAGGGCTTCGACCACCGACGGGTTGCTGCTTTTTTGCGACAGCAGCGACTGCTTGACCAGGCGACGGAACTCCTGGGTGTCCCGGGCCGTACCGACCTGCAGGCCATCGTTGACCAGTTTGATGCCGTCCTTTTCCTGGATCAGCCGGTCGGCGACCTGGTTGGTCTGCAGTACCTTGCCGGCCTCATCGAGGATGATCGTGCCGACCGCCATCTGGTTCACCGCGCCGGCGTACAGATTGCGTTCGGCTTCGATGCGGTTGAGTTGCATGTGGATCTTGATCGAACGCTCCAGGTGCGCAATGAAATGCGTGAGCATGGCCTTTTCTTCGTTGCCGAAAGGCTTGTCGTCACGCCCGCGACTGATGCGAATGCGGCACTGGGCGCCGTCGACGGTGTTGATGTCGGCACCGAGGATGTGGAACACGTCCACCGGTTCAAGGAAGTTCTTGTAGAACTCGGAATTCTGCCAGTCGTCGTTGGAGACGAACTCGGCGAGGGTCACCACCTGGCGGTTGGGCAGGTCGACAAACGGATCGAGGCTGAAAAAGTGTTTGTTGTACGACGCGGTCGCCTCGGTCGAGGTGCCGGTGGTGTTGACCATCAAGCCGTCCACGTGGGCGCTGGGCGGACGCAGGATGAAGGTCACGTACTTGCTGTTCAGATGCACATTGAGCTGATTGAGAAAAGTAGCCCAGGGAATGGTTTCCAGCGGACCCTGATAGAGGTTGCCGATCAAATCGCTGAACGTATCGAGGCTGAGGCTCTGCTGCATAGGAAAAAACCGTTTTTATTATTAGCGTTGGCGGTGGCCGAGAATAAGCGCCGGTATCGACTCCTTGCAACGCTCGGGCGCAGGGCCTGACCGGCGGCTGCCGAACAGGCCCATGGCGGGCGAAAAGCCGCTGGCGTCAGACCCGTTCGCTGGCGCGCACGACAAACTTCTTGTGTTCGGCAACGTCCGCCGACAGCGCCTCGACGTCGGTGTAGAACTGCTCGTACCAACGGCGCAGCTGATAGACCGGACCGTCGCCGTCACACAACAGCGGGTTATCGACGCGGGTCTTGCTGTGCCAGATGGCCACGTCTTCGTAGAAGGCTGCCTGCGCCTGCGCCACGTAGGCCTTGGCCATCGCCTGGTTCTGCTCTTCGCTCAAGCCCGGGATCTTCTTCACCAGCACGCCGTAGCGCAGGGTGAAACTGTCGAGGTCGACCGGCACATGGCAGTTGAGCAGGATCGAGTGGATCGGCTGGCCGTTCATGGCACCGTTCATC
The DNA here is from genome assembly GCF_019956175.1 of Pseudomonas sp. BF-R-30. Taxonomy (NCBI): domain Bacteria; kingdom Pseudomonadati; phylum Pseudomonadota; class Gammaproteobacteria; order Pseudomonadales; family Pseudomonadaceae; genus Pseudomonas; species Pseudomonas sp. BF-R-30. Next base: position 206,493 of record NZ_JAHBDE010000001.1, read on the forward strand.
TCGGTGATCTGATAGGCCGGGCCGAAATAGGTGGCTTCGGTGGTCAGCACGCTGTCACCGGACAGGCGCTCACTGCGGGCGCGCATGATCTGGGTGGCCAGGTGGCCCTGGAAAATATTGATGAACTCGTCGACCGGTGCGCCATGGACGGTGCCGAAGTGCGCCATATCGGCGATGTTGTCGATCAGTTCGCGGCAGTTGGTGTCAATCTGCAGCTCAGCGACTTCCCACGCCGCCCATTCGTCGCTGTAGCAGGCGTCGATGCGCGGAATGCGTTGTTCCGGCAGCGGGGGGTTGCCTTCGGGGTCATTCCAGACGAACAGCAACTGGTTCTCTTCCATGATCGGCCAGCTTTTGATCTTGGCCCGTGGCGGGATGCGCTTGGCGTAGGGGATGTCATCGCACACGCCATCGGCGCCCCAACGCCATGCGTGGAACGGGCAGCGGATCGAGTTGCCTTCAACGCAACCGGTGCTCAGGTCGGCGCCCATGTGCGGGCAGTAGCCATCAAGAATATGCAGCTCGCCGTCTTCACCCTGGAACGCCACCAGACGGGTGCCGAACACCTCCAGGCGATGGGCCTTGCCGTCGCGGTATTGCGCGGCCAGGCCCAGGCAATGCCAGCCGCGGGCGTAGCGGTCTTCCAGCAGTTTGGCTTCGATGCGGTGCAGGGTACTCATCTTATTATTCTCCCAAGGGATCACGGGGTTGGCGCATGTAACGGATTCTGCCGCCCCTGTAAAAGCGGGCATCGTCTGAATGGACGATGGCTGCTTTAAGTAGGCCCGCTCTACTGGCGCCATTGGACCCATGGCAGGAGTTGGCGATGAATAATGAACAAGGGCCGGTAGCGGTGATTACCGGGGCCGCCAGTGGTATTGGCCGTGGCCTGGCCAAACACGCGGCGACACTGGGCATGCGCCTGGTGCTGGCGGATCGGGATGCAGCGGGCCTGCTGGCCCTGTGCGACGAATTGAAGGCCAGCGGTGTGCAAGCGATTGCCTGCGTCACCGATGTCGGTGATGTGAAACAGGTCGAGCGCTTGCGTGACCGGGCTGTCGAGCACTTCGGCGGGGTCGACCTGCTATTCAACAATGCCGGGGTGATGCAAACCGGCTTCAGCTGGGAAATCACCGAGACGCAATGGCAGCGCATGCTGGACGTCAACCTCAACGGCGTTATCAACGGCATTCGCACCTTTGTGCCGTTGCTGCTCAGTCAGGGCCGGGCAGCCCATGTGATCAACACCGCGTCCCTTGCCGGGCTGGTCAGCAGTCCGCTGATGGCGCCGTACAACGTGACCAAGCAGGCGGTGGTCGCGCTCTCGGAAACCCTGCATTACGAACTCGCCATGATCGGTGCGCCGGTATCGGTTTCGGTGCTGTGCCCGGGGCCGGTGGCCAGTGAAATCATGGCGTCGAACCAGGTGGTGGACACCGCCGGATCCGACTTCAGTCAACTGCTCGACAGCACCATTCGCCAGGGCATGACCCCGGCGGAACTGGCCGCGCAAGTGTTCGCCGCCATCGCGCAAAAACGCTTCTGGATTCTGCCCCACAAGGGTTTCAAGCCGGCCCTTGAGCGCCGGGTACAAAGCATCCTGGGCGAGACCAATCCGCAGTTTCAAATGGCCGACGTAGAGGATGATGCCCATGCCGCTCGATAAGCAGATCGCTGGGGTGCTCCAGCAATTTCGCGACATCCCCGAGCCCGATTTCAGCCAGGTCGATGCCGCTCAGTACCGGCAGTTCTCCGACAACCTGCTGCCGGCCATCCCCGGCGACCCGATGAGCGAAGTGCGCGACTTGCGGGTGGCCGGCGCGGACGGTGAACTGGACGCACGGCTGTACCGGCCATCGGAAGAACCCGACCTGCCGTTGCTGGTGTTTTTCCATGGTGGCGGGTTTGTCATGGGCAATCTCGATACCCACGACAATCTCTGCCGCTCGCTGGCCCGCCAGACCGAAGCGGTGGTGGTGTCGGTCGCCTACCGACTGGCGCCGGAAAGCAAGTTCCCCGCTGCGCCTCTCGATTGTTATGCGGCCACCTGCTGGCTGGTCGAGCACGCGGCTGAACTGCGCGTCGATGGCAGCCGGCTGGCTGTGGCCGGAGACAGCGCCGGGGGCAATCTGGCGCTGGCGGTCAGTCAGTTGGCGGCACGACGCCAAGGGCCGAAGATCAGCTATCAGTGCCTGTTTTACCCGGTCACCGATGCGGGTTGCGACTCTCAGTCTTTCGAAGACTTTGCCGAGAGCTATCTGCTTTCCGCCGCAATGATGCGCTGGTTCTGGCAGCAGTATCTGCAAGACGTCGGGCAGGCGGATGACCCATTGGCCTCGCCGTTGCGTGCCGAGAGCCTGGCGGGATTGCCGCCAACGACCCTGATGACTGCCGAATTCGACCCGTTGCGCGATGAGGGCGAGGCCATGGCCGAATGTCTGCGCGAGGCCGGCGTGCCTGTGCGCGTACAGCGTTGCGACGGCATGATCCATGGTTTTATCAGCATGGCGCCATTTGTCGAAGGGGCGGCACATGCCTTGTCCGATGCGGCAGCCGACCTGCGCGGGGCGCTCAAATGAAAGGCCTGGCTTTCAACACGGTACCGCAACTGATCGAGGCCATCGGCGCCGGTCGGATGGTGGTGATCACCGACGACGAACACAACGGCGAAGGCTCGTTGCTGATGGCCGCCGAACAGGCCGGGGCCGAAGCCGTCACCTTCATGGCGGTGCAGGCACGCGGACTGATTTGCCTGGCCCTGACCGAGCAGCGCTGTCGCGCGCTGGGCCTGGACCTGATGGTGCCCAACTCCCGGGCGCAACATGGCGTGGGTTTTACCCGCTCGATCGAAGCCGCCACCGGGGTGTCCACGGGTATCTCGGCGGCGGACCGTGCGCGGTCGATCCAGGTGGCGGTCGACCCGGCCAGCGTTCCGACGGACCTGGTGCAACCGGGGCATATCTTCCCGGTGCAAGCCTTGCCCGGTGGCGTGATGCAGCGGGCCGGACATGTCGAGGCCGCTTGCGACCTGACACGTCTGGCGGGGCTGCAACCGGCGGCAACCCTGGTGGGCATTCTCAACGAGGACGGCGAACTGGCCCGTGGTGCCGAATTGCATGAGTTCGCCCAACGTCATGGCTTGCGGATCGGCACCATTGCCGACCTGATTCACTACCGCATCCTGCATGAAGGCACAATCGAGCGCGGCGGCGAGTATCCGCTGCATACCCGCCACGGTGAGTTCCAGGTGACCACCTATCAGGACACCTACCAGGGCTCGCTGCACCTGGCGCTGGTCAAGGGCCGGATCGACAGCACGCAACCGGTGTTGGTGCGGGTGCAAAGCATCGAGACGTTGCGTGACGTGCTGGGGTGTGAAAGCGAAGGCGGGCCGCAACAGTGGACGCTGGAGCGTTCGCTGGCCAGTATCGCGGCGGCCGGTAGCGGTGTGCTGGTGCTGCTGGCGCAAAAGGAATCCGCCGAGGGCGTGCTTGAGCAACTGCGTCAGCGCAGCGGCGGCAAGCACCGGGCGCCACAGTTTCCGCAACGGACTTTGGGCATCGGCGCGCAGATCCTGCGCGACCAGAACGTGCGCAAAATGCGCCTGATGAGTTCGCCGGTGCCGTACACCGCCGTGTCCGGGTTTGATCTGGAAGTGACGGAGTTTGTGCCGTTTCAGCCGGCAGTCTGAAGCCAACACCTAAACCTGTGGGAGCGAGCCTGCTCGCGATGGCGGTCTGTCATTCAACATCAATGTTGAATGTACCGGCCTTTTCGCGAGCAGGCTCGCTCCCACAGTATTTTCGGTTGTGCGTAAATATTGAGTTCACCTCATAACCCTGTGGGAGCGGGCTTGCCCGCGAAGACTGAGTGTCAGTCGACATCTATTTTGAATGTGCCGCCCTCATCGCGAGCAGGCTCACTCCTACAGAAATTTCGGTGGTTTGTGGATTCTGTGTACTGCC